>NZ_RXWZ01000049.1 GCF_003970575.1 Mammaliicoccus fleurettii | reverse complement strand
AGATATTTGGTTGCGTAAGCAACGAGATAATCATTCAGCATATGCGTTTATCAAACGTCTCATTAAACAATTTGGTAAACCTCAAAAGGTCATTACAGATCAGGCACCTTCAACGAAGGTCGCAATGGCTAAAGTCATTAAAGCTTTTAAACTTAAACCTGACTGTCATTGTACATCGAAATATCTGAATAACCTCATTGAGCAAGATCACCGTCATATTAAAGTA
>NZ_RXWZ01000005.1 GCF_003970575.1 Mammaliicoccus fleurettii | reverse complement strand
CTTGTTAAATTGTTTATATCTGAAATAGTTCATACAGAAGACTCCTTTTTGTTAAAATTATACTATAAATTCAACTTTGCAACAGAACCCTTTTTTTTATCTGCTAGTATTATTTCTAAATATTCAATGATATTTCTAGCACTTTTTTTGATTCCCAAAATATTACCCCCTTAAATATTTCTATTAATAACCATTTTTCTCTAAAAACTCATTTAAAACTTTATCTGATATTGCTTTTATGGAAGTGTCTTTATCTAATGCCATTTGGTTAAGTCTTTTTTTTATCAGAGTATCTACTCTCATAGTCGAACTTTTAGCAACTGGTTTATAATTTTCTGTGTACTTCACTGCCGAAGTATCTATATCGTCTAAAAACCCTTTTTTCTTTTGTTCTTCAACTTTTATATCATCTAAAAATCCTGACATTATAATCACCTATCCTTCTATTAATTCTATTCTTTCAACTAGTTCTTTATATATCGCTTCTAACATATGCAATACTCTTTTATCATGCGTATCTTTATCTCTAATACCTTCTGCACCGAATTTCTTAATTCTTTCTCTTTGAAATATTTGATTTTTAAATAAAGCATTTGAAAAAGTTTTTTTAGATATTTCTAGTATCTGTTCATCAATATTACCGTTTTTCTTAATTAATACTGGGATTGCACCTATTAATTCAAACGGCAAATTTGATTCCTTTTTTCTATCTCGTAAAAAGTTAACAAAAGACAAACTACTCTCATACGCTGATTGTTGAGTTTGAAATACCATGGCAATATAGTCACTTGCATACACAGCATTATTTGTGAAGTCTGAATTTATTGTTGGTGGTACATCAATAAATATATAGTCAAAATCATAATCCTTTTTAATTTGATCAATAACTGATTTAAGAATATATCGCTTTTTAACAATATCTGTTTTTGCAATAATATCTGACAAATTAGCCAGTGAAGAATCTGCAGGTATTAATGATAATTTAGTTGATAAGTTTATAATACTATCCTCTAACTCACCATTTTTAAGGGCATCTATAAATGTTTGTTTCTCATCTATAGCTTCTGGATATGTTCTTTTCATAATTTGAGTAGCATTACCTTGGGGATCAAAATCGACTAATAAAACCTTTTTGTCATACCTCTCAGAAGCAATATATGATAATAAAGTTGATACAGTAGTTTTACCTACTCCCCCTTTGAAATTACCAATAGTTATAACTGACATACATTACACTCCTTACTGTTATAATATATTCATTATAACAGTAACTTGTGACATGTAACAAGTTACAATACCACATTACCACAAAATAAAATCATACTATTCAAGATTATTTATGCCTCTTAGAATCAAAATTATTTATAATTTTCAATTATTAAAAAACAAATCACATGTTACATGTAACATGTGATTTGTTTTTGTTTTTTTGTTACTGTATTTATTGTTTATACTCTTTTAGTTTGTTATTCTTATAAATATACAAAAGACATTCAGTTGTTGGTAGCAACTGAATGTCTTCAAAGGTAATAAAACGTGCACAAACGTTTTAATATACATATAATAATCTTATTATAACTGTAAACAATATATGTCGCAACTACACATATTCAATAATTTTATTGTAACCGTTTTATTACCTCTAACCAACTAAAATATGGAAAGAGGTTTTTATTATGCAGAACAAAGAATACGAAGGAAATTTTTATAAGCTATATTTATTTTTATTTTATGATGAAGATTTTTCAAATTTATCTGTAAATGCAAAATTAATGTATACCCTATTAAGTGATAAAAATGATTTAAGTAAACAAACAGCAGAACAAGGTAATACTCAATTTTTCGATGAAAAGAATCGTTTATATTCAATTTATTCAAATAAGGATCTTGCAACAGATTTAAAAATCAATATCAAAAGTGTTCCAAGAATAAAAAAACAATTAAAAGAAAAGGGTCTGCTTGTTGAAGAAAGACAAGGATTAGGATTACCTAACCGTATATACCCTAAACAGCCTTATACAGACGGTTTTATTTATAAATATGATACAAGCAAATGGTTTCTACTGCCAAAAAATATTTTTGCTTATAAATACTATAATGAACTGGATAACCAAGCAAAAATATTTTATTCCATTCTATACAATACATTTAGATATAGTGAAAAAAAAGGACAATATATGAATAATGGTAAAGTATTTTGTACTTTAACATATTCTAAAATTCAATCTATAACAGGATTTAGTCTAGAAAAAATTCGTAAGATGAAAGAAGATTTAAGAAAAAAGCATCTTATTACTTATGAAAGTGGTGGCTTTAGTAAAGCTGATCGTTTTTATGTACATTTGCCTCAAATATCAAAAAATATGGAAATTACAGATTCTAATACATGGAATCATCTTAAAAAGAAACCGATTGAAATCAAATATCGAAATGAAAAAATAATTTTTGATATTAATCATAACCCTAAAATTAAAGGCTATAAACTGCGTTATGACGCAGAGGTAACACAAACGAAATATTGGAAGTCACACAAACGAAATATTGGAAGTAACATAAACGAAATATTAGAAGTAACACAAACGAAATCTAATAAGACTTATATTATTAAGACTTATTTTAATAATCTATATATAAATAAAACTACTACTAAACCTCAAAAACAAAAACATTGTGGTAATTGTGGTAATGATAAAAATAATATTATTTTTAAAATTAAAGATGAATACCAAATTCATAAATTAACAAAAACCTATGAACGTAAAATACAAGACTTTAGCAATATCTTTAGTTTAGATATCATACATTATGCGATTGAATACGCAGGTGAAAAAGCAGTTACTTCCCCAACTAATCTATTATTAACTATTTTATCTAACTGGAAACAAGCAGGCGTTCAAACATTAGAACAAGCAAAAGGTCAAGAAAATAATTATAGAAAAGGGCATGATACAGGTAATACATCTTCTGAAGTAAAATCAATTGAAAAGACACCTCAATGGCTTTTAGATAAACAAAATGAAAAAAACAATGATAAAGATCAAGATGAAATGTCAGAAGAAGAAAAAATAGCATTTGAAAAAGAAAGAGAAGCACTATTAAAAGAAATAGAATCATTTTGGACTTAATTCGTCTAACTATAATTTAGGCATACATCGTCCATAGTCTATAGGTGGGTGATGTATGCTTGTAAGGTTATTAGTTTAAGTACTTTATAAACTGGGATAACAACAGAATTAGAAACGATAAACAATATGTTTTATAGAATTTATTACAACTTTAGATGCAGTTTTATATGCTCAATATGCTGATTTCTTATAACAATATTTATAGTCCTGTATGATCATAAGGATAAATATAATTATGATATATACAATCATACAATATACTTACATACTGTATACATACGTATTGGATGCGTGCATACAGTATAATCAAATGTTGACTTGCAATAACAACTTAATCTATTTAAATTAATGTGGGATTATTTACATGTTCAATAAATACAACATCGTAAATATAAAAGGTAACGATTATCTTGTGTTAAAAATATGGAACAACATGGTTTTTCTAAAGAGGTGCTATGGAAAGTTTAAAACAACTTGAAAGTGTAGGACTTACGGAAATTATCGAATTTAAAGGTGAGAAATATATCAGAGTATTTGATCTTGAAGGTTCCAATAAGGCATTTAGTGTCTTAAAATAAAATAGATTCAACTAATGTATGCAAGCATATTGTATATCTACATAAAGCATACATATACACAATATACATATATAACGTATGCTTACATATTGTATGTTTTTAAACAAGTATATTAAATTTAGGTTTTATTTATACATTTGGTGTTTTTAAGGTATTTTTGACAATACTTGAAAATAAATATAAAGCAATTAATCAACATATAGTTAAACGAAATGTAGTCATAAGAATTATACATTCTATCATAGTATCCATATTTGCTCTGCTCAATATTATAACATCTAATTGATTTTATATGATTTCTGTTTTAATTTTTAACGGATCAT
Organism: Mammaliicoccus fleurettii; assembly: GCF_003970575.1. GTDB lineage: Bacteria > Bacillota > Bacilli > Staphylococcales > Staphylococcaceae > Mammaliicoccus > Mammaliicoccus fleurettii. The sequence continues at coordinate 922 of NZ_RXWZ01000005.1, read as the reverse complement.
CGAATAATGATAGTTGTTTAATTTAATTAGGTATGAATTTACCGAATGATATACCAATTGTTCGATATAATTGATCATTTTCTAACCGGATACATAAATAGCCCCCAAAACACATTAATAATTTCATAAGTATTTTGATAGCCTGCTCTATTAAAACAGTCTTTAATTCATGTATTTTATAATCACGCATGAGTATTTGAGATTTACCAAAAGATTTATCTTGTACCTTATTTTAGCTAGTATATAATTTTTTATGTTCACAAATCACATGTAACATGTGATTTGTGAACATAAAAGGTTTGATATCTTTGTCTTAATTTTCTTCTTCTCCTTGCGCTTCCCCAAAATCAATTTCAACTTCGTCATATGTCCCACCATTTAAATAAAAATCTTGAATTTTTTCTTTTAATGTCTTCTCATTTGTCAAAATCAAAACCTCCAATTATAAAATTAATATAGTTACATTTATACTAAATCAAATAATCACAAATCACAAGTTACATGTGATTTGTGATTATTATCTTATACAATAGAAAAAATGGATAAGTTATAAAGATAATGTATGCGTGCATACTGCATACAATGCGTATGTATATAGTATGCACGCATACATAATAAAAAATAAACTTGCAGTAATTTTAAATATTAAGTTTTTACTATTATATTAGTAGAAGCTGTTGCTAGAAATTTATAACAGACTATATGAATTCATATTAAAAAATTTAATGCCTTCGAGAATCAAAGTCAATAAAGTAACAAGTATTTGAAAAAGTAATTAAGTATGTAATATTTAAAATAGTTAGGCGCCTAACTTAAATATAGGGAGTGTTTTTTTGAAGGAATTTTATTTAATTGATAGTCCGTCTTTTGAAAAGTTGAAGGATTTAAAAGATGAATATAATAATTTAGACATTACATCAGT
>NZ_RXWZ01000048.1 GCF_003970575.1 Mammaliicoccus fleurettii | reverse complement strand
ATTCGAAGACTACAGGCTGAGAACATGCCCGCGGAAAGCATGCGCATAAAAAAATGCCGGCAAAGTCTAAGACTTTGTCGACACTCTGAAAAGAGACCACAGAGGTCTCTTTTTTTATCTATTTCTACGCTTTTGTTTACGCATAGCTTTCTTATATTTTCTTTGATCTGGTGTTAAGAAGAAGAAATAGTAAATCAAATAAATGATTAACCCAAATATTATGAGTGAAATAATCATTCTAATAAATCCCATTATAAAGAAATCAAGGTTCATAATTAACCCGAATAGTGCCACTGCAATAATTAAATAAAATAAAACATTTTTCATAGAATCTCACCTTAATTTGTTAGTCTATTAAATATAGCACAAATCAACTTTGTACTCACTTAATTTGTCCTATTTTTTTGTCTAAATTATTTAACTGATTGATTGATTTTTCTACTGCTTTTTTATCTTTCTTATTATAAGCTTCATTTAAATCTTTAAATACTTTTTCGATTCCATTGGATAATTTTAGCATACTTTTATGCAAATCTTTATAATCTTCCGGGATAGATTTCCCTTTCATTTCGTCTTTATATTTATTTGTAATAGTCTTTTGATCATTATATATGTTATCAAGTTCACTTTTTGTATCTTCATCATTAAACTTAGTTGTTACATCTTTTTTGATTTTGTTGTAACTCGAGATATTTGTCTTAGTTTCATTCACAAAACGAGTTGATGATTTTAAATATTGAGTTGTAAATTGTTTGGTAGATTGTTTTTTAGTTTGTTTTATTGAGCTTTCTATACTCGATTCTTTTTGTTTATATGTTTTGTTTTTATCTTCTAAATCTAGAACTTCTTGTTTAAGTTTTCTATTATCGCTTTTTAATGTTGATTTCTTTTCTTCTAGTTGTTGAACTTTATCATTACCACACGCTGATAATACAACTGAACTTGCCATGATTGCTATTATTGTTTTTCTCATGTTTATTAACTCCCAATGTTTTACTGTGAAAAATTTATTGTATTATGCTATTATTTTAATGTATATAGATTTATTGTACAAATAGAAAGGGGATAAATATGAAAATTAATAAATTGAGACAAGTTATGAATCAAAAAGGATTAGATGCAGTAGTCATACTTTCACCATATAACTGTAGATATCTTTCTGGATTTACTGGTACTAGTGGTAGTCTGTTAATTACACAAGATGATTCCCAATTAATTACAGATTTTAGATATATTCAACAAGCAAATGATCAAGCTAAAGATTTTGAAGTTATAAATCAAGAAGGTCCAATGTTAGCAAAAATAAATGAATTAATTGAACAAGGTAAGTATAAAAAAGTTGGTGTTGAAGCTGATTTAATAACTTATAATATTTATCAATCATTGAATACAGAAAATGTTGAGCTTTCTTCTATTGAAGGTGTAATTGAAACGATTAGAATGATTAAAGATGAATTTGAAATTAAACAAATTCAAAAAGCTGCTGATATAGTAGATGAAACATATGAACATATCCTTAAATGGATTAAACCAGGGATGACTGAAAATGAAGTAAACAATGAAATGGAAATGTTTATGAGAAGTAAAGGGGCTACTTGTTCATCATTTGATACAATAGTTGCTTCAGGTCATCGTGGTGCACTACCTCATGGTGTAGCAAGTAATAAAGTAATTGAACATGGTGACATGATTACATTAGATTATGGTGCACTATATGAAGGATATGTAAGTGATGTGACGAGAACATTTGCGATAGGTGAACCGAAAAAAGAAATGAAAAAAATATATAATATTGTATTAGAAGCTCAATTAGCTGCTTTAGAGCAAATTAAACCAGGTATGACAGGTAAAGAGGCAGATTCAATTGCGAGAGATATTATTAAAGGATATGGTTATGGAGATGCGTTTGGTCACTCTCTAGGGCATGGAATTGGCTTAGAGGTGCATGAAGGACCTGGACTATCCCAAAAATCAGATATTGTACTTGAAGAAAATATGTGTATAACATTAGAACCAGGTATATATATAGATGGATTAGGTGGAGTTAGAATAGAAGATGATGTATTAGTTACAAAAAATGGCTTACAACGCTTTACTAAAACTTCAAAAGACCTTATTATTTTATAAGAAGGTATAAATGGGAGGAAAATGAATGATTTCAGTTAATGATTTTAAAACAGGTTTAACAATTAAAGTTGAAAATGGGATTTGGAAAGTATTAGATTTCCAACACGTAAAACCAGGCAAAGGTGCAGCTTTTGTTCGTTCTAAATTAAGAAATTTAAGAACTGGTGCGATCCAAGAAAAAACTTTCAGAGCTGGCGAAAAAGTAGAAAAAGCTCAAATTGAAAACAGTCGCATGCAATATTTATATGCAAATGGTGATAGCCATGTATTTATGGATAACGAAACTTATGATCAATTAGAATTACCAGAGGAAAGATTAGAATACGAACTTAAATTCATTAAAGAAAATATGGAAGTTCATATTCAATCTTATGAAGGCGAAACAATTGGTATTGAATTACCAAATACAGTAACATTACAAGTAACTGAAACTGAACCAGGTATCAAAGGTGATACTGCTACAGGTGCAACTAAACAAGCGACAGTAGAAACGGGTTACAGTTTAAATGTTCCTTTATTTGTTAATGAAGGAGATTTACTTGTTATAAACACTACTGATGGTAGTTACGTATCAAGAGGTTAATCAGAAAGAATAAATGATAAAATGATCAATAGATATAAATTCTATTGGTCATTTTTGATTAAATATTAAAATCTCTTGAATTGGTATGACCACTAAAGTAAAATGTATGAAGTGTAAAGAATTAGAATTTAAAAGGAGATTTTCAAATGAACTTAAAACAAATTAAAGAATTAGTTGATGTACTAGACAATTCTTCTTTAACTGAAATTGACATTAATGATAAAGATTTTAAATTAACTTTAAAAAAAGAAATTAAGCAAGAAATTATTTATAGCCAAGGTACTTCGAACGTAGTTGCTGAACAACCACAACAAATTTCTCAACCTTCTCCTCAACAAAATGTTGAAGCAGAGGCACCAAGTGGTTTAACTATTAATGCACCAATGGTAGGAACATTTTATAAATCCCCATCTCCAGACGAAGGTCCGTATGTACAAGTAGGCTCACATGTTGATGCTGATTCAACTGTTTGTATTTTAGAAGCTATGAAACTATTTAATGAAATACAAGCAGAGGTTTCTGGAGAAATCACTGAAATATTAGTTGAAGACGGACAAATGGTAGAGTATGGCCAACCGTTATTCAAGGTGAAATAATATGAAAAAAGTATTAATTGCTAATAGAGGGGAAATAGCTGTAAGAATCATTAGAGCTTGTAGAGAGCTAGACATACAAACAGTTGCAATTTATTCAGAAGCTGATAAAGATGCATTACATACTCAAATTGCAGATGAAGCTTATTGTGTAGGACCAACACAATCTAAAGATTCATACTTACATGTACCTAATATTATTTCAATAGCAAAATCAACAGGATGTGATGGCATCCATCCAGGATATGGTTTCTTAGCTGAAAATAGTGACTTCGCTGAAATGTGTGAAGCGTGCCAAATTAAATTTATTGGACCTAGTTACCAATCGATACAAAAAATGGGTATAAAAGATGTAGCTAAAGAAGAAATGATTAAAGCTGATGTACCTGTTGTACCTGGTAGTGAAGGTCTAGTAGATACAGTTAAAATTGCAAAAAGATGTGCTAAACAAATTGGATACCCTGTAATAATTAAAGCAACTGCCGGTGGTGGTGGTAAAGGTATACGAATAGCGCGAAATGAAGAAGAACTTGTAACTGGATTTAGAATGACTCAACAAGAAGCTGAAACAGCATTTGGTAATAAAGGGCTTTACTTAGAAAAATTCATCGAAAACTTTAGACATATAGAAATACAAGTAATGGGCGATTCGGAAGGTAATGTTATCCATCTAGGAGAACGTGATTGTACGATTCAAAGACGTATGCAAAAGTTAGTAGAAGAATCTCCTTCTCCAGTTCTTTCAGAAGTTATGAGAAAAGAAATGGGTGAAGCGGCAATTAGAGCAGCAAAAGCTGTTAATTATGAAAACGCAGGGACGATTGAGTTTATTTACGATTTAGATGCTGAAGCATTCTATTTTATGGAAATGAATACACGTATTCAAGTTGAACACCCAGTAACAGAGATGGTTACGGGTATGGATTTAGTTAAGTTACAACTTAAAGTTGCCAGTGGTGAAACTTTACCATTAACACAAGATGAAGTTACTTTAAATGGGCATGCAATCGAGTTTAGAATTAACGCTGAAAGTCCATTTAAGAAATTTATGCCTTCTTCAGGTAAAATTAATCAATATTTAACACCAGGAGGATTTGGTGTTCGAATAGATTCAGCTTGTTACACAGGTTATACAATCCCGCCATATTACGATTCAATGGTAGCTAAACTAATCGTGCATGGTAAAGACCGAACTGAAGCTATACAAATAGGTAAAAGAGCGTTAACAGAATTTTTAGTTGCAGGCATTGATACGACTATCCCATTCCATTTAAGATTGTTAGAAAACGATGTGTTTGAATCAGGTGATTTTAATACCAATTTCCTAGAGATTCATGATATTATAAATAATGAAGATAAATAGGGAGGGATTCAAGTGGCTAAAACAATTGAGAATGAAAAGCCTTCTTTAGGTAAAATCGAGATTGCACCAGAAGTAATTGAGGTAATAGCGAGTATTGCTACTACTGATATTAAAGGTGTATCTCATATGCAATCCGTTTTTAATAAGAATTCCCTAGAAAAATTCGGGAAAAAGAATTTTGGTAAAGGTATAAAAGTCGATATAAAAGATGAAGGCATCTATATTAATGTTTATTGTACATTTGATTATGGTACAAAAATTTCTGAAACTGCACGAAAAGTTCAATCAGAAATTAAACAAGCATTAAATACGATGACTGCATTAACTCCTAAAGAAGTTAATGTTCATATCGTTAATATACATTTCCAATAATAAAAAATGATTAATTAAGAGGATGCGTGCATCCTCTTATTCTTTGAAGGAGAAGAATATGAAAAGAACAGAATTAAGAGAACTTGTCTTTAAAACACTATATCAATTAGAAAATAATAAAACAGAATTAACGGTAGAAGAAGCAATTAACTACTTAGTTGATGATTTCAAAGGTGAACAATATTTATATGTTAAGAATTTTGTTAATGAAGTCACTGACAAAAAAGAAGAGCTTGATGAAATATTCAAACCTCATTTGAAAAATTGGACATTAGAACGTCTGCTTAAAACAGATCGTATCATTTTAAGAATGGCATCATATGAATTAAATTATACAGATACACCGCAGAAGGTAATTTTTAATGAAGCAGTTGAAATTGCCAAAATATACAGTGATGACGATCATTATAAATTTATAAACGGTGTATTAAGCAGTTTATCAAAATAATAAAGAGTGATATAAATGGATAAATATTTATCAGTTACAGCTATAACAAAATATATCAAATATAAATTTGATCAAGATCCGCATTTACAAAATGTATTTATAAAGGGTGAAATATCAAATTTCAAAAGACATTCAAGTGGACACCTTTATTTTGCTTTAAAAGACGATAAAGGTGTATTAAGTGCGATGATGTTTAAGTCAAATGCTAATCAACTGTCATTTGAACCTAAAGAAGGCGACCAAGTGTTAATTGAAGGACGTATTGGTATATATGAATCTAGAGGATCGTATCAAATATATGTTCAATCGATGCAATTAGATGGTGTTGGACTTTTATATGAGAAATTTGAAGCGCTAAAAAAAGAATTAATGGAAAAAGGATATTTTAATAGCGAACATAAACTAAATATTCCTAAGTATCCTAGAAAAATAGCTGTATTAACTGCGTCTACTGGGGCAGCAATTAGAGATATTTGTTCTACCTTAGACAAACGCTATCCTCTTGCTGAGCAAGTATTGATTAGCACACTAGTACAAGGTAAAGAAGCTAAGGATAATATCATTAACAATATACAACAAGCTGACGCAATGGACGTTGATGTTATTATCGTTGGTCGTGGTGGTGGATCTATTGAAGATTTGTGGAGTTTTAATGAAAGGGAAGTTGTAGAAGCAATTTATAACTGTTCCACACCTATTATTTCTGCTGTAGGTCATGAAACAGATACCACTTTAAGTGATTTTGTAAGTGATGTTAGAGCAGCTACACCAACACAAGCAGCTGTGATAGCGACACCAGATATTAATGCACTATATCAACTAATTGCTAATGCTCGTCAATATTTAACAAAACATGTTACTCAAAGTATTCAACAAGATAAACAAAAACTAAAGCAGCTCTCATCATATTATAAATTGAAGACACCTTCATTATTATATGATCAAGAAACACAGAAATTAGACGATTATCAAAAACAATTAACTAGAAATTTAGAACAAACTATTTTACAAAATAAACATAAAATAGATCTATTGCAAAATAAATTGAGAATAGCTCCAATCTATAATAAAACAACACAATATAGACAGGATTATGACAGATTAAATATTATGCAAAATCAGCTTATCAACAGGATTATTACACAGAAAAAGCAAATACTTAAAAGCAAGTTGGCCCAATTAGATGCACTGAGTCCAACGCAAATTATGCTTAGAGGTTATTCAATAATTGAAAAAAATGATAAAATCATTACAAGTAAAGATGATTTAAATGTAGAAGATGACATTACTATCAATTTAAAAGATGGTAAAATAGAAGCTAATGTAAAAGAAATTAGGTGACAATGTGGCTAAAGAACAAACTTTTGAAGAAATGATGGTTGAATTAGAAAAAGTCGTAGGTAAACTAGATGAAGAAAATATTTCATTAGAAGAATCTATTGAACTTTATCAACGTGGAATCGAATTAAGTAGTAAATGTGAATTGAAACTTAAAGAAGCTGAAGAAAAAGTAAATAAACTTGTTCAAAAAGAAGGTGATTCAGATGAGTCAGATCATGAATAATTATGTAGACAAATTTAATGAAGCTATAAAATCTACAAAGCTTAATCCAGTAGTTGAAACTAAGCTAGAAGAAAGCATGAGATATTCATTATCAGCTGGTGGTAAACGTATAAGACCTGTTTTACTTTTAATGACATTATCGATGCTTAAAATTGATATCAAAAAAGGTATGGAAACTGCGAAAGCACTAGAAATGATACATACTTATTCTCTAATACATGATGATTTACCTGCTATGGATAATGATAATTTCAGACGTGGTATGAAGACAAATCATAAAGTTTATGGAGATGCTACTGCAATACTTGCTGGAGATGCATTATTAACTAAAGCATTCGAACTTATTACTAAAGATACATATTTAGGATCAGAAGAAAAAGTTAAAATTATTAGATTGCTTTCAGAATCAGCTGGTCATCAAGGAATGGTTGGTGGTCAAGTACTAGATATGGATAGTGAAGATAAAGAAATATCACTAGATACTCTACGTAAAATTCATAGATATAAAACTGGCGCACTCATACGTTTCTCTGTAGTTGCTGCTTGTACAATAGCAAAAGTTAATAGCAAAACATTTTTATTACTAGATTCTTTTAGCCAAGAGTTAGGTTTGATCTTTCAAATTAAAGATGATTTATTAGATATTGAAGGTGACTTTGATAAAATCGGTAAATCAGTTGGAAGCGATGAAAATAATAATAAAAGTACTTATGTTTCACTCTTAGGTAAGACAAATACTAAAGTTGCTTTAGAACAACACGTAAATCAAGCATTGTATTTACTTGAACAATTAGAAGATAAATATAATATTGATGAACTAAAATCACTTACTCAATTATTTGCAAATAGAGAAAATTAAAAATAGTAAACTAAAGCGTTAGATCGTTTCGTAAGAAATAGTGCTGAAGGTGGTTAAACAATGGATGTATCTATCATAAAAAATCCATCCTTTATCAAAGATTTATCCAATCAAGAACTTGAACAGTTAAGCAGTGAAATTAGAAAATTTTTAATAGAAACATGTTCAATAACTGGTGGACATATTGGAGCTAACTTAGGTGTGGTTGAATTAACGCTTAGTTTGCATAAACATTTTAATAGTCCTATAGATAAAATTATATGGGATGTTGGACACCAATCTTATATTCATAAAATTTTAACTGGTAGAGGTCATGAATTCAATTCTTTAAGACAATATAAAGGTTTATGTGGATTTCCTAAAACGAAAGAGTCTCGGCATGATGTATGGGAAGCTGGGCATAGCTCTACTTCATTATCAGCTGCTATGGGGATGGCAAAAGCACGTGATATTTTAGGAAACACAAATCATGTTGTACCTGTTATTGGTGATGGTGCTTTGACAGGTGGGATGGCACTTGAAGCACTGAACCATATAGGACATGACAAAACTAATTTAACGATTATATTAAACGATAATGAAATGAGTATAGCGCCTAATGTAGGTGCTATGCATAATATGTTTGGAAGAATTAGAACAAATCACAACTACAATAGGTTTAAGTTTGATGCTGAAAGTTTTATGAATAGACTTCCTGGTGGAGATCGTTTAAGAGTTTCAGCAGACAAAATAAAGGATAGTTTAAAGTATTTAGTTGTTGATGGTATATTTTTTGAAGAATTAGGCATTAAATATATCGGACCAGTCGATGGCCATAATTTCAAAGAATTAGATGAAGCTATCAATACCTCTAAACAAATAAATAAACCTGTGTTAATACATGTTGTAACTAAAAAAGGTAAAGGCTATAAACCTGCTGAAGTAGATACTATTGGTACTTGGCATGGTCTTGGACCCTATAAACTTGAAACTGGTGAGGTTATTAAAGGTAATGAAGAAGGACCAGCTTGGAGTGCATTAATGAGTAATCAAGTTCTAGAGTACGCTAAACAAGACAAACGTGTTGTTGCTATTACACCTGCAATGCCAGTAGGTTCAAAACTAACTAAGTTCCAGCAAGAATTACCAGATCAATTTTTTGATGTTGGTATTGCCGAGCAACACGCCGTTACGATGGCAGCTGGATTAGCAACTCAAGGTATGAAACCGTATGTAGCGATTTATTCAACATTTATGCAACGTGCGTATGATCAATTATTACATGATGTAGATAGACAGAATTTAAACGTATTATTTGGTGTTGATAGAGCAGGTCTTGTAGGTGCGGATGGTGAAACACATCAAGGTGTGTTCGATGTTGGATTTTTAAGTCAATTTCCGAATTTTACTATTATGATGCCTAAAGACGGTAATGAAGCAATTGATATGGTAAATACAGCATTTAAAACAGATCATGGTCCTATGGCTATAAGATATCCTCGTGGAAATGCTCCTATGCTAAGGGATACTAAAGAACATGAAATTTTAGACATTGGCACATGGACGTATGAACGAAAAGGAAGTAATTTATCTTTAATTAGTTATGGTCCAACTGTTAATTTCATTTCTGATATTGCAGATGAATTATTAAAAGAAGGTATTAATGTTAATGTCATTAATGCACGATTTATTAAGCCTATGGACTTTGAAATGCTACATGAATTAGGTAAAGAGTCTATGCCTATTATTACGATAGAAGAATCAATGTTAACAGGTGGATTGGGTAGCCAAATAGCAACTTTCTTAAAAGATCATGATTATAAGAATGTATTACGTAGAATTGGTATTGATAATGAATATATCGAACATGGTGATGTAGATTTATTATTAGAAGATATAGGTATCTCTAAAGCAAAAATTAAATCACTTGCAAAATCTTTAATAAAATAATATTTATAAACATATGAATAATTATATTGAAAGTGACGCTTTAGTAGTTCTAAAGCGTCTTTTAATATATTAATAGCGCTTACA
>NZ_RXWZ01000047.1 GCF_003970575.1 Mammaliicoccus fleurettii | reverse complement strand
CACGAAATTAGCATCATGCTAGCAAGTTAAGCGAACACTGACATGATAAATTAGTGGTTAGCTATATTTTTTTACTTTGCAACAGAACCAGAGTAGCCGTCTATATCACTACTACGTAACCTTTTTAATTCTTTTTCATTCCAAATTATTTTATTACTACCTTTTAAATTGTAGTTATTATTTTTTATATTGATGTTTTTTCCACTCTTATTATCTTTTATTAGTAAGTAACCATTTTTGTTAGGGGATATAGCATTCTTAGTTATAATTAAATCATTTATATTATATTGTAATAAAAATTCTCCACCAAACAGATTTTGTTTATCATTATGAAACATTCTATTTTTTAATAATTTGGTATTTTTTATTCCTCCCATTGTTTCATTATAACCACCTAGCGCTATTCCAGTATATCCATTGTTTTTAATAGTGTTTTTCTTTACTAAAATATTTACAGCATTTTTATTTTTATGTTCGCTAGCTATTTCTATTCCTATATCATTATTAGTTGATATGTTATCAGATATTACTATATTTTCTCCACCGTCTATATATATTCCAGCAGCAGATTGGTCACCATTATAAGAGGGATTATGTTTACTTGTATTATTCTGAACACTATTATTAGAAATTGTACCATTTCTCGCTTTATCTAATTTTTCATTAGATTCTACTCCTTCATAACCAATGATATCTATACCAATATTATTGTTATTAAAAATTTGATTGTTTGTTACTTTGAAGTTATTAATATTCCCATTCAAAACTAAAGCTTCACTATTACCTAATTTTAAATTATATAGTTTGTTATTTACTATTTGAATATCAGACATTCCTTGCCCATAAGCAGAAATACCATGGCTATTGCCTTCTTTATAGTCTGTTTCAATGTGATGAATTATATTATTTTTAATTATTATAGACTTAGAGAGTCCATCTATATTTATAGCAGTTGGTGTTTGTTCTGGATTAGTGGCTTTTAAATTAGATAAATTTAAACCCGTTATATTTATATATTTAGAATTACGAATATTTATTATTTTTTCAGATCTATCAATATTACCAATTAACTTTGTTTTTCCGTACATACCTGTTACTTTTATAGGTAAAAAAAGAAATCCATTTTTATTTATATGTAAAGTTTCTTTATATATTCCAGGCTTGATTTTTATTGTTGTCCCAGGTAAAGCCATATTAATAGCTTTATTAATGCTTTTTATAGGTTTCTTATTTGTGCCTGGATAATGATTTTTACCTGTATTTGAAACATAAATCACTTTAGAATTTAGACAAGTAAATATAGTGAAAAGAAATACTATGATTATAAGCAGCGTAATTAATTTTAATTGTTTCATGATTTTTAAATATACTTTGTTAAAAGTAATTCTCCTTTTTTAGTGAATAATATAAAATGTAACTCTGTATACTTGTAATATTTATATTACTTAAAGATAAATTTTTCTTAGATAATGTACAACAACTTTACACTATTAAAGAATACTATGGTAGAGAGAAGGTGGTTAATATATTATTTGTTATCCAAATAGAATAATCTAATTTGTAATTCAAAAATTAAATGTATTCATGTTTGCAACTATTTTTCAGTTGTTATATGCCTTGTTTCTTTAGTACTGCAGCTATTATGATCTTAAAAGCACAAAGACAAGGGTATATCACCCTAAATAGAAAAGATTAGGCTATATACCTAATCTTTTCAACATTGTTATTTATTTTGGTTCTGTTGCAAAGTTGAATTTATAGTATAATTTTAACAAAAAGGAGTCTTCTGTATGAACTATTTCAGATATAAACAATTTAAC
>NZ_RXWZ01000046.1 GCF_003970575.1 Mammaliicoccus fleurettii | reverse complement strand
ATATAGTTATTCTTGTTATATTTTTCATTCTTACACTTCCCTTATGTGATTTAAGCTAGCTTAATTATAATATAAACAATTCATAATATTCTGTCAATTATAAATTATACATTTTTTACCATAACAAAACCCTTGCTATCTTTTGTTGATAGCAAGGGTTTTGTGTTATATTTAAATTAGTTAGATACCTTACATAGACTTATTAAATGATGGCCGTCATTGGGTAATGTTTATGTCTAAGGTATTTTTTTCGTTTTTATCTTTCATATTTACATCTCCTATTTCAATTTCAATACTTGTCCAATTTGTATCACATCTGATGTTAAGCCGTTTAATTTCTTTAATGTTGCGACTGTCACGCCTGTTTTTTGACTGATTCCCCACAACGTATCTCCTGCTACGACTGTATATGTTGATGGATTACTTCCAATTGCTGCTCCGTGTATTGCTTCTGCTAATGATTTTGTATATGCGCTTAAATTATTTTTAATGGCATTCATATCTTTTGTTGACGTGATGAATCCTAATTCTACAAGTCTATAGTTGATATATTCTGCTTTTGCAACATTACAATTTAATAGGTCACTTCTTTCAGTAATGCCTCGAATTGTGCCGACATGTTTTTGAATTGCTGCTTGTATTGCTTTATCAATGTTATCTGGTGCTAATCCGCTTGGAATAATGACATGTCCTCCAGTTGCTGATGCTGACGCTGCGTCTAAATGAAATTCCACTACTATTTCATAACCTTGTGATTTAACCCAATACAGCCCATAATCTGTCTTGTTTCCTACTTGTTGTCCATATGCTGTATCTTGATACATGTCTTGGTTTTTACCATATACAGCAACATCATTTCCTGCTTGGCTTAAATAATTAGCTACTCTATCCACAATATTTGCTCTAATAAAATCTCTTTCATTTGTACCATTTCCTACTGCTCCTGGATCATTATATCCATGCCCTGCTACGATCATAATTTTTCTACTCATTTGAACTGCTCCTTTATTTTTAGATTGATCTAATTTTTGATTTAATTTTGTAATATCATATTTTTCTATTGGCATACCACTGCAAACTCTTGTGATTTCATTTGCAATGTTTTCTCCTTTTTTGCGTAGTTGAATATGCAAATGTTCACTCATTGGATTATCAGCATAATTTGAATTACCTTGTAAGCCAATAATATCTCCTTGAATGACTTTATCTCCTTTTGAAAATTTCAAAGAATCTCTTTCCATATGCCCATATATCCAATCATTACCATTGCTATCTCTAATCTCCATTGTTCCACCAAAGTTTCCAAACGGTTCACTGAGAATTACTGTTCCGCTTGCAACTGCAGGAATATTATCTGTCTTATTATTAAATACGTCGAAAGCTCTATGATACCCGCTACAATAAGCATCATAATTGATACCGTCTTCTGTGTAGTTTCTATATCCATATTGCTTTGGATAGTTATCGTACGTTCTTGGATCTGAAGATATTTCCCATCCTTTTTTAGTTAAATAATTTATTGCTGTTAACATTCAATCATCCTCTCAATTTTTATTTCTTACCTGATTGCTTTAAAATCTTTTCCTGTTCCCTAGATTGATTCGTTAAAATGAATGTATTTTTCCAAATTCCATATAGTACAAATACAATTGGAATACCTGTATTTAATACATTCATCCATGCATTTAACTTTTGAGGATTCAGCCATTCGACTTGAATACCAGAAGCATTTAAAGCTAAGTACAACGCTCCAATAAAACCACCTATCATTGCGATGAACTGTTTAACTTTATCCGGATCAATTTGGATTCCGTTCTCATCTTCTGAATAATTCAAATTAACTTTATCTGTTTTGAAATTCATTTTAACCATGTTTATCACCTCCTTGGTTACACTATAGTATAACTTTTGGTTGACGTCAATAACTTTAGGTTATATTTTTTATTATTTCATTGAAAAAATATAACCAAGAGTTATAATATAAGTATAAATCATATAAGGAGCGGGAAACTTATGGTGTCTGAAAATAAACTCTCTGAACAAATTAGTTTATTAAGAACAAGGAATGGATGGACGCAACAACAATTAGCAGATGAATTACAAGTTTCAAAGCAATCCATTTCATATTGGGAAACAGGTCGTAAAGCACCAAAGATGAAAAAAATAGAAGAAATGGCTAAATTGTTTAATGTAAGTGTGAGTTATATTTTAGATGGGGAAGCTAAAGTGACATATAATTCAACTGCCGAAACAATTGCAGCACATCTAGATGGAGAATTAACTGAAGAAGAATTAAAAAAAGTATTAGAATATGTTGATTTCATAAAACAAAGAAATAAATAAAACATATTTTATACAAAACTTATGGTGGGGATAATTTGAATAGATACGAAAAAACACTTATCAATAATGAACACATCGTCATAAAAGAAACAAATAACCTTCCACATCAATTGAAAGGTTTATATGTAGATGGATTAATTTTATTGAAAGATGATTTATCTAACAAAGAAAAGTTAGAAGTTCTAGGAGAAGAATTGGCCCATCATGATATAACGTATGGCGATATACTTGATACAAATGAATTATGGAAATGGAAATTCGAACATAAAGCAAGAAGATTAGGATTCGAAAAAATCATACCTTTAAAAAGTATAGTCCAAGCATATCAATCAGGTGTTCAAAACAAATTTGAGTTAAGCAATTATTTAGATGTATCGGAAGGATATATTGATGAAGCTTTAGAACATTATAAACAAAAATATGGTTTAAGTACTTGGTATGATCATTATTTAATTAAATTTAATCCACTTCAAGTATTTGAATATAGAGAAATAAATTAACAATAGAGGATGGGACAATAATTTAAAAAGCGCAGAAATTCAATTTCAACATTGAATTTCTGCGCTTTTTCTATAAAGGTTATTCACACTTCTACTGACTTGTGTGAATATAAGCGTGCTATGACTAAGTAGATGACTGGATGGGACGACGAAATCTTTTTAAAAATTAGATTTCTGTCCTACTCCCTATTAACTACCACTCTGCTATACTTCTATCTTTATGTCTCCATATAGGATTATGCCAGTCATGACCTTGCTTAGCCATTTCTCTAACATGTTCTTCATCTATTTCGACACCTAGTCCTGGATTTTTAGGGATATCCACATACCCATCTTTAAATTCAAACACTTCTTTATTTTTAATATAATCTAAAATATCACTATCTTTATTGTAATGAATTCCAAGACTTTGTTCTTGAATAAAAGCATTATGGCATGTTGCATCTACTTGTAAACAAGATGCTAATGCTATCGGACCTAGTGGACAGTGTGGTGCTGCTCCTACGTCATATGCTTCAGCCATAGAAATAATTTTTTTACATTCAGTAATACCACCTGCATGAGATAAATCAGGTTGTATAATATCTACATAGCCACTTTCTAATATTGGTTTAAAGTCCCATCTTGAAAAAAGTCTCTCTCCTAATGCTATTGGAATTGTTGTAGTTTGACTAATTTCTCTTACTGCTTCTATATTTTCACTTAAAACTGGTTCTTCAATAAACATTGGCTTGAATTGTTCCAATTCTTTAGCTAATACTTTAGCCATTGGTCTATGAACTCTCCCATGAAAATCAATACCGATTCCTAATTGATTACCAACCGCTTCTCTAATGCCAGCTACACGTTCTATTACACTATCTATTTTTTCATAACTATCTACATATTGTAATTCTTCTGTTGCATTCATTTTAATTGCTTCAAAACCATTATCATGTGCTTTTTTTGCTGCCATAGATGTATCTTGAGGTCTATCTCCGCCAATCCAAGAATAAACTTTCATAGATTCTCTACACGCACCACCTAGTAGTTCGTGTACAGGTGCATTATGATATTTACCTTTAATATCCCATAGTGCTTGATCAATTCCAGAGATTGCACTCATTAATATGGGACCACCTCTATAAAAGCTACTTCTATACATCATATTCCAATGATCTTCTATATTTAATGGATTCTTGCCTATTAATTGTTGCATAAATTCATCTACTGCTGCCCCAACAGTACTCGCTTTACCTTCAATTACAGGTTCTCCCCATCCAACAATGCCTTCATCAGTCGTGATTTTTAAAAACAACCAACGAGGTGGTACTTGAAACAATTCATAATCAATTATTTTCATATTATGCACGTCCTTTTTCAGAATTTACTTTGTTATAAAATGATTGCGCAGTTTTTTCTAAATCATCATAATATCCATCGGTAATTTCGACTTTAGTATTTACTAAAGCACTTCCTAGCCCAACACCAACTGCACCGGCTTTAATAAAATCTTCAACATTATTTAAATCTACCCCACCTGTTGGTAAAAGTGGAATATGTGGTAATGGACCTTGTAAATCTTTAATATATTCTGGACCCATCGTAGTAGTTGGGAATACTTTAATGATATCTCCACCATATTCATACGCTTCTAATATTTCAGTAGGTGTTAATGCTCCTGGAATACTAACTGCACCATATTTCTTGTTCATTCTAATTGTATCTTTATTAACTGTTGGAGATAAGATGAATGTAGCACCACTTAATATCGCTAATCTTGCAGATTCAGCATCTAATACTGTACCTGCTCCAACGACTACTTTTCCTTTCATTTCATTAGCTATTAACTCTATTGATTCTAGAGCTTTAGGCGAATTCATTGTAACTTCTATTGCCCTAACTCCTGCTTTATATAACGTTTTAACAATAGGTAAAATATTATTTGGATCTGCATTTCTTAAAATTGCAATGAGCTTAGTTTCTTTTATAATTTTTAAAGTATCCATTATAATTACTCCTTATCTGATTACATCATCAGTAATGTTTGTATTTTTCATTTTTTCGATTTCTTCTTTACTTGGCAATCCTTCAACATCACCTTTAACAGTAGTCACAAGTGCTCCTGCATTACATGCTTGTTCGACAGCCTCATGAATAGACAATCCATCAATATAACCCGCTATAAATCCAGCTGCAAATCCATCACCTGCACCAACCGGATCAACAACTTCAATCTTTTTTGAAGCTGTTGCATATCCAGCATAATTTTCATTATGATAATATGCACCTTTGCTCCCTAGTTTCACTACAACAGTAGATGCACCATGTTCTATAATATTCTGAGCAATCTTTTCTTCAGACTTCTCATTAAACAAAAATTCACCTTCGCTAATTCCAGGTAACACAATATCACTTAATGAAATCATTTTTAATAGGGTTTCTCGAGCTTCATCTTCACTCCATAATTTAAGCCTCAAATTAGGATCAAATATAATTTTCAAGTTTAGTTGTTTTGCTATAGATATTAAATGGAATGTTGTCTCTTTACAGCTTTCACTTAGTGCTGGTGTAATACCAGTAACATATAAATATTTAAACTTTGCTATATAATCTTTATCTATATTTGAATTTGTCATGAGACTTGCAGCAGAACCTTTTCTATAATAATGTACACGTGTTTGATCTTGACGTACTTTTTCTTTAAGAAAAATACCAGTAGGTGCATCTTCTATTAATTGAACTGCATCAACATTAATGCCTTCACCTCTTACAAATGAAAGTATTTTATGTCCTAGTTCGTCATTTCCAAGTTGACTAATCCATCCTGTTTTTATATCTAACTTTTCTAAGCCAATGAGCGTATTTGTCTCAGCTCCTGCTATATGACTTGTAAAGCTGTGTGCATAACGCATAGGACCAACTTCATTCGGAGAAAAAACTACCATCGTTTCACCAATAGATAAAACATCCATTATTTCCTCACTCCTTTAACTTAATAACCTTCTGCATTATATAATCTAGCTGACAATCCACCATCTATAACTAAGTGTTCACCTGTCATCATTTCCGAATCATCAGAAGCTAAATATTGTGCTAATTTGCCGATATCTTCTGGCTCATTTATTCTTGGAGTAGCATGTAAATCTAACACACCTTTTCTTACTTCATCTTCATTGTCCATTGAATCAAACCAATTTTTTAAATGTGAAGTATTTGTAAAACCAGGACAAATGGCATTAACTCGTATATTATATTTACCTAAACTTAGTGCCATACCTCGTGTCATGCCATTTACGCCACCTTTCGCAGCTGCATACATATCAGTATCTGGTAAAGTTGCAATCGAATGATTAGAAGAGATGTTGATAATTGAACCTCCTCCTTGCTTTTTCATTTCTGGAATAACGTATTTTGTACAAAGAAACGTACCTCTCAAATCAATATTAATAATGGAATCCCAATCTTCTACAGTAGCTTCTTCTATTGATTTAAACACCGTAATTCCGGCATTATTTACGAGTGTATTAATCTGTCCATATTGTTTAACTGTTTCTTTAACCATATTTATAATACTTTCTTCTTTTGAAACATCTGTTTCAATGAAATAAGCTTCTCCACCGCTCTGTTTGATTTCTTCAGCTGTTTCTTTCCCAAAATCTGAATCTATAGTCGCTACTACTACTTTCGCACCTTTGCTCCCTAATTGTTTAGCGATTCCTTTTCCGATTCCTTTTCCAGAACCTGTGACAATTGCAACTTGTTCATTTAAATTACTCATAATGACTCCTCCTTGAATTTATTTATTTGGTCTTGGTAAAGAGAATATATCTTCAACGATTAAAGATGCTGCACCAATAGTGTATAAATCATCTCCTAAACCTGAAGTAATGATTGGTGTATGTTTAGCTTCTTCACCCATTACTTTTAATTGAATCACTTCTTTTATAATAGGTATTAATGCATCACTTATTTTAGTTAAACTACCACCAAGAACTATAAATCTTGGTCCAAATAAGTTAATTAAAATAGTGAATCCTAACCCGAGATTTCTTGCAACTTCGTGCGTAATATTTATGCAAAATTCATCCCCTTTATTTACTGCAATATAAAAATCATCGATGGTTAAGTCTTCAATGTTATCCTTTTGATTTAAAATACTGCTTTTCTCACCTATTTTTAATTTGCGTTTTACTTTTTTTAAAATAGCTGTTTCAGAAGTTAAAGTTTCTAAACATCCATAATTTCCACATGAACACAAAGGACCATCAGGATCTATCGTTATATGACCAACCTGCCCTGTAACATGATGACTCCCTTTAAAAATAGAACCATTGTTGATAATGCTTGCACCAACTCCATAGTCAACAATTACTGAAATGAAATTACTTTCATCTTTACCTTGTCCAAACCACATTTCTGCTAGTGCTGCGCTATTACAGTCATTATCAATTAAGACTTTTAGTTGTGTAATCTTTTCTAATATTGATTTAATCTGTACATTTTTCCAACCTAAATTAGGAGCAAATATATTTTCACCTTTTTCAGTATCAACGAGTCCATGCATGCCTACACCGATACCAAGTACTTCAATTTGATTTGCTTTATATCTTTCAGTAATTAAATTAATTTGATTTCCTAAATACTCAATCATCTCATTTGGATTTTTATGTACATCCATTTCAATTGCTATCTCATTCAATATCTCTGCCTTTAAATTGCTAACAATAACCTTAGTAGAATATGCACCTATTTCTAAACCAATTATGACTTTCTTCTCTTTATTAATATCTAGAGGAATAGGTTGTCTTCCTCTTACTTTTACTTCAGAGGATTTTTCTTCAATCCATTGCTCTTCAATTAATATTGAAACAATTTCTGAAACTGATGGCCGAGATAAGTCAATTCTATTGGCAACCTCGACTCTAGATATAGGTCCATGCTTTTGAATAGTTCTTAATACAAGTTGTTTATTATAATCTTTCATCAAATTCACATTTATCCTTGATGATTGCTTCATAACAGTCCTCCTCACCTTAATTAAGTAATGTGCAATAACTATATAATTG
>NZ_RXWZ01000045.1 GCF_003970575.1 Mammaliicoccus fleurettii | reverse complement strand
AAAAACCAAGCATATATATTTTGTTAATACCCTAGAAAAACCAATGGTTGATTACATCTAAAGATATTACACAAAATTATGGACTTGACTGTTAATCTAAGAGTTGGGCTATGTTGTAGATTAATTCAGCAGTTAATCGAAGAGTTGGGCTATGTTGTAGATTAATTAGACAGTTAATCTAAGAGTTGGGCTAAGTTGTAGATTAATTCAACAGTTAATCTAAGAGTTCGGCTGTGTTGTAGATTAATTCAACAGTTAATCTAAGAAATGACCTGAGTTGTAGATTAATTAAGGAGTTAATCTAAGAGTTGAGCCGAGTTGTAGATTAATTCAACAGTTAATCGAAGAGTTGGGCTATGTTGTAGATTAATTCAGCAGTTAATCTAAGAGTTCGGCTAAGTTGTAGATTAATTAGGCAGTTAATCTAAGAGATCGACCAAGTTGTAGATTAATTCAGCAGTTAATCTAAGACATCACAAAATTAACACCACATAATGAAAGAGCTTGAGACATAAATGTCTCAAGCTCTCATTTTTGTAATCAAGTCTACTTTCATAGTTACATATCTCTTTATAACAAGAACATCACAAAGAATGGTACGACTGCGACTACTACTATTCCTACTATAACAAGTGAAATACTTGCCATTGATTCTTCTACTTCACCAAGCTCTTTTGCTGCTGCAACGCCTAATGTGTGTCCACTTGTTCCTAATGCTAATCCTCTTGCTATAGGGTTCGTTATGTTAAATAATTTTAATAGCTTATTCCCTAATGCCATGATAATTACTGCATTTAATATAACAGCTAATGATGTTAACTCTTTAATACCTGATATACCTTCTGAAACTGGTAAAGCTATTGCTGTTGTAGCTGCTTGAGGTAACATAGATGCGATGATATCATCACCAAATTGGAATGCTTTTGCTACTATATAAATAATGACTAATGCAGCTACTGTTCCTACTGCAATTCCTCCCATAATATGGTGCCAATGTTTCTTCAAGACTTCGCGTTTTTTATATAAAGGAATTGCAAAACATATTGTCGCTGGTTCTAAGAAGAAGTTAATAATATCTCCACCGATTTTATAGTTTTCATATGGTATACCTGTAGCTTTTAAAAATACGATACCAACTACCATACTGAAAAATAATGGTGCAAATAAGAAAAATCCATTTGATCGTTTAAATAAATATGTACCGATTAAGAATACTGCAACTGATAATCCAATACCGAAATATGGTGTATTGACTCCTAAATGTTCCATCATGCGTAATCACCTGCCACTCGTTTATGTTTAATATCTTTCACACTTTTAGATGTTTTTTCACTTGGTTTTATAATCATTTGTGAAAATATTCCTGTACAAACGAGTAATAAAATTGTTGATATAATAATCAATAATATGATGAGAATAGGACTTGTACTCAATACGCCTAATGAGTTAATAACTGAAATACCTGCTGGTACGAAAAGGAATCCAATATTATTTGTTAATGCTGTTCCAACCGCTTCTACTTGCTCTAATTTAACAATACCTGTCGTTAATGCGACAAACATTAATACTAACCCAATTACTGATGCTGGCATTGGAATTGGCATAAAGCTTTCTATTATATGTGATATCAATAATATTATGGATATCGTTAATACTTGCTGAAAGAAGTTATTTACTTTTTTCATTCTGACAACCTCCCGAATTAATCTCTTAAGGTTATCTTAATATGAAAATAATGAATTAAAGCGTTTTCATGGCGAAATGCAATATTTGAAGTCTAAGTTACTAAATAGTTACTGTGAAAATTACACTAACCCTATTTCTGATTTAAACGTTTTCATATAAGAACGACTTACCTGTAATTTGATATTACCTGTCAATGTTACTTGATACGTAGAATTGAACCAGTGTTCAACAGATTGGATATGCTTTTTATTGATGATACTTGCGCGATGAATACGTAAAAACTTTGTATCGTTAAGCTTTTTTTCATAAAAGCTGAGTGGTTCGCTTGTTTCATATTCAGTTTCTACTGTATTTATAGTCGTAACACCTTGATTAACCGAAATCGCAATGAAGTCATTTATATTTAATACATAAATACGATCTTCTATTTCAATTGGTAACACTTCATCTTGATTCACTTGTTTTGTCTCAATTGTATGATGGCTTTCCGCATTTGTAATTTTTTTAATTGCTTGTTCAATTCTTGATTTTTCAAATGGTTTCAAAATATAGTCTGTAGCTTCTAACTCAAACGCTTGTACTGCATACGTGTCATGAGCAGTTGCAAATATAATATGAGGAACATGTTTCATTTTGTTGATTTTCTTTGCCAAATCTAAGCCACTTTCTTCCATTAAATTAATATCTAAGAAAATGACATCAAATTCGTGAGACAACAATTGCTCTAAAGTTTCTTCGATATTTTCCGCTTCTTCAATTTGACTAAAAGAACCAATTTGATTGAGTAAATATTTTAGTTCATTACGTGCCAATGGTTCATCGTCAACGATAAGTGCTTGCATTACATACCCTCTTCTCTATATTTATGCGGTATTTCAGTACTTACTTCTGTACCTTTATTGCTCGTTTCTATTTGTAATTCTGCCGAGTGGCCACACAATCCCATTAATCTTTTATTTAAATTTTCAAGTGCACTACCTGTTCCCGATTGAGATTCTACAATAGCCTTTCCTATGATGTCTTTCTTATCATCCGGAATACCTTGTCCATTGTCTTTTACTGATAATTTAATCGATTTATTTTGGTTGAGAACAGATACCCAAATTCGATTATCATCTTTTCTATTTGTAAATGCATGTTTAATAGCATTTTCGACTAATATTTGAATAACAAACGGTGGGACAAGTGATGAATGGTTTTGGTCAGGTATATCATATTCAATAACAAAGTGATCAGGATATCTTGCTTGTTCTAAAGCAATATACGCACGCACTTGTTCAAGCTCTTTTTCTATCGTAATCATATTGTTTCTAGCACCTTGTAAATTAGATCGGAAGAAGTGACTCAGTTGTAACAATAATTGACGTGCTTTTTCATGATCTATTCGGATAAGTGCCGAAATTGTGTTCATTGCATTAAAGAAGAAATGTGGATTCACTTGCGCTTGTAATGACTTAATTTCAGCGTCTTGAAGTAATTGTCTTTGCATTTCTACAGCACCTAATTCTAACTGACTAGAGAATATTTTAGCCAAACCTTCCGCAAGTCGTTTCTCCACAAATGTTAAATCATGATAATCTGTAAAATATAACTTCAAAGTACCTACAATATCATCATGCACATATAATGGTATGACAATAGCCGCTTCTAATGGACAATTAGGATGTTGACACCCTATATCTTTACTTGTATAAACTTCTTTTTGATACCCTGTTTCAAGTACCTCTTTAGATAAATCTGTAATAATAGTTTTGTCAGGTGTATGATGATCACTTGCGACACCAACATGCGCTAATATATGCGTTTTATTAGTAATTGCCACTGCTGAAACCTTCATTAAATCTTTTATAATTTTAGCAGCTTGATGAGCAGAAGATTCTGTTAACCCTTCTTTAAAATAAGGCAAAGTCTGATTAACTAATTTCAAAACATCATGCGTTTGAATAGCCCTCATTTGCTCTTCTTGTTTAACAGTTGAAATGATTATAGACATAAATATTGCCGTACCTAAACCATTTATAATAATCATTGGTAGTGCTATAAGTTGTACAAGTTCCCATGCATCTGCCTTTTGAGAAGAGAATATTAATATACAAATCATTTGTATCACTTCTGTTGAAGCACCTACTATAGCGCTTTGTGTAACTGATAAATAGCCTTTAGATTTCATTGCATATGTACCAAAATAGCCTGCAACCAAACCAATAACAATAGATGATATTAAATAAGTATAAGCATCAGCACCACCTATATAAACTCTGAATATTCCCGATAGTACACCTACAAATACACCTACAAAAGGTCCACCAATAAGACCCGAAACACCAATAGTTAATACACGGGTATTAGCAAGTGATACTTCTGGACCAAGATGTAAATAAATCATACTTGATACAATTTCTCCATTATGAATAGCAACGCCAGTAAAGTTAGACAGTAGTGCAAATGAAGAGAATACTATAATTAAACGCCATTTTACATACCACTTTTCACGCTCACCCATCATATTTTTAAAGTACGATGTATTCATTAATATATACGCTACAAGGATAATGAGACCTACACGTTCTAATAGTAAAACAAATAAATTCAACATATTTACACCCATCATTCCTATAATTTTTATTCGATTTTATACCAACAAATATTTTACCATACGAAAGTTGAAAACTATTATATAAAGTGTCATTGTTATATTAATGAATATACTGTTAATATAACTAAAATAAGGAATTTTTTGAAAAATGAGCTGAGTTGTAGATTAATTAGGCAGTTAATCTAAGAGTTTGCCTGAGTTGTAGATTAATTCAGCAGTTAATCGAAGACATGCTCAAAATTAACACCACACAACGAAAAGAGCTTAGAACATTTACGTCCCAAGCTCTTTCAATTTTTTATCAAACCCTATCATCGAATATGCACTATAATTCTGTTCTAAGTTCCCACAATTCTGGGAAGAATGCTTGATCAATGACACGTTTCAAATAGTTAACGCCTGAACTTCCGCCTGTCCCTATTTTAAATCCTATAATTCTTTGTACAGTCTTCATATGTCTAAATCGCCATTGACTATATCTATCTTCAACGTCTGTTAATTTTTCTAGTAATTCATATAGTTCAAAGTAATCTTCTGAATTTAAATAAATTTCTTTAAATGCTTCTTTGACTGAATCATTGCGTTCGTAATTCTTTGTTACTTCTCTGTTTAACACATCTTTATCGATATCGAATCCTGCTCTATTCACTGCTTTGATTGTTTCATCGTATATACTTGGTCTTTCAAGTTGATTTTTTAATTGATTATAAATATTTGGGTCTTTTTCATATATTTTCAACGCATGTGTTGTTTTATAACCTAGGCTATATTCAATCATTCTATTTTGAAAAGATTGGAATCCAGAAGAGTTTCCTAAATCTTCTCTGAATTTCAAATAGTCACTTGGTGTCATCGTCGATAATACTTCCCATACTTGAATGAGTTGTTTTTGAATATTACCTACTCTTGCTAATTTTTTAAAAGCTTGTTTATATTGATCTATTTTTATATCTTCACAAGCTGAATTAATTTCATGAATAATCAAGTTCATCCATAGTTCTGAAACTTGATGTACAATAATAAATAATTTCTCATCGTGTGCATCTGTTAAAGTGTGTTGTGCTGATAATATTTTATCTAAACCTAAGTACTCACTATATGTCATATCTTCTGTAAAATCCGTTTTAACACTTTCCCCTTTAATTGATTCATCTTGATAATGGCTCATTATTATTCCCCCTTTTTTGCTATAGTTGCTCTTATTGGTGAACCGTCTGCACCAACGATATTCAATGGTAACCCTATAAAATCATAATACCCTTGTGTTACATCTTCTAATAATAAATTTTCAATATTGATAATATCATAGCGATTAAACGCATGATGATTATCTAAAGTTTTAGAATCTATGTCATCTACTGAAGGTACATCAATTCCAAATACTTTTATACCAATTGATGACAAATAAGCGATTGCTTCTTCAGTTAGGACTGGAACTGTATCTGGAAACACATCAGCATGAGCTTGAGACTTTGTTTTTATCATAATTATTGTCCCTTTAATATCGAAACCTTCTAGTATCTCTCGCGTGATAAGCGCTTCTCCAATTGCTTCTACTAAAGTAGCTTCTCCAATTAGTCTATTCAAATCAATCTCATGAATTTTTATTCCATCATTATCAAAATGAAATGGTGCGTCCATATGTGTCCCTATATGCGTGCTCGTTGAAATACAACCAATATTTACAGACCCTGTTTCTTCTTTAGTTGCAGATAATTCAAAACGGAAAGGCTCATCTCCTGGCCAATTTGCTATATCATTTGTTAATGGTTGTGTAATATCAATCCACATAAACATGCTCCTCTACTTTTGTAATCGTTTTCATTTTACCTTCTTTTAATTCTATTGTACATGAATTCTGATATTTAAGGTGGGTACTGTTTAGCAATGAATGATATTTGGGTAAACTCATAATGAGGTGAATGAACATGTCATACATACGTGTACACGGAGCAAACCAGAATAATTTAAAAAATATTAATATAGATATCCCGAAACATCAATTAACTGTCTTCACTGGAAGATCTGGTTCGGGAAAATCATCACTAGTTTTTAGTACTTTAGCAGCTGAATCTGAACGTTTATTAAATGAAACTTATTCAAGCTATGTACAAAATCAACTGACATCTTATGAAAAGCCGGATGTTGATAGAATAGAACATTTACCAGTTGCCATGATTATAAATCAAAAAAGATTGGGTGGTAATTCACGTTCAACAGTAGGAACAATATCTGACATTTACGCTTCAGTTAGACTTTTATGGTCAAGAGTGGGTGAGCCTTGTGTTGGATATTCGAGCGTATTTTCATTTAATAATCCAAGTGGCATGTGCGAACGTTGCCAAGGACTCGGTTATGTTGAAGATATCGACTTAAACGAGTTGTTAGATTATGATAAATCTTTGAATGAAGATGCGATAAAGTTCCCATCATTTAGACCAGATAGCTGGCGTGGCAAACGTTATTTATATAGTGGTTTATTTGATAATGACAAGAAGCTTAAAGACTTTACTAAAGAAGAAATGGACACATTCCTTTATACAAAACCAAAAAAAATTAAAAATCCTCCAGAAAATTGGCCAAAAACTGCTAAATTTGAAGGTTTGATTCATCGTTTTAGACGCTCATTTCTATTGAATGATAATTTCGAAAAGAAACGTTTTCTAGAAGACGTAAATAGAGTTGTCACTTCCCATAAATGTCCAAAATGTCATGGTAAAAGACTAAACGATAAAATTTTAAGTTGTAAAATAAATGGACTAAGCATTACTGATTTTACAGCTCTTTCAATAGATGATGCGATTGAATTTCTAAATAAACTTAGAGACAAAAAAGCTGCATATATTATTAAACCATTATTAGAGCAGTTAGAAGCTTTATCTTATGTTGGATTAAATTATTTAACATTGGACCGTAAGACACCTTCTCTATCAGGAGGAGAATCTCAACGCATTAAATTAATACGTCACTTAAATAGTCCACTATCTGACCTCGTCTATATTATTGATGAGCCTAGTGTTGGCTTACATCCTGAAGATATTGAAAAAATAAATGACATTATGAAATCTATAAGAGATAAAGGCAATACAGTACTCGTCGTAGAACATGACCCTGACGTTATTCGTATTGCAGACCACGTTATAGACATTGGACCCGGTGCAGGCAAACATGGTGGTGAAATTACATTCACAGGAACTTATCATGAGTTGTTACAATCTGATACTTCTACTGGTAAAGC
Organism: Mammaliicoccus fleurettii; assembly: GCF_003970575.1. Lineage (GTDB taxonomy): Bacteria > Bacillota > Bacilli > Staphylococcales > Staphylococcaceae > Mammaliicoccus > Mammaliicoccus fleurettii. The sequence goes on along the minus strand of NZ_RXWZ01000045.1, from coordinate 14,237 downwards.
TTTAAAACGACAACACAAATTAAAAACATTACCTAGAAACGCACAGAGCTACATCAATTTAAAAAATATAGCAGAAAACAACTTAGTAAACGTGTCCGTTGATATACCTAAAAATATTTTATCTGTTATTACAGGTGTAGCAGGTTCCGGAAAAAGTACATTATTAAAAGCAGGACTTAAATCTCAGAAAGAGACTACTTTCATTGACCAAAAACCTGTACATGCTTCAAATCGTTCAAACTTACTAACTTATATGGATCTCTTTGATGAAGTAAGAGAATTCTTCAGCAAAGATACAGGACTAAAGAAAAGTATGTTTAGCTACAACTCAGAAGGTGCCTGTCCAGAATGTCATGGTAAAGGCGTTATCAAAACAGAACTTGCATTTATGCCTGACTTTTCACAAGTTTGCGAAGTGTGTAAAGGAACCAGATATAAACCAGAAGTATTAGAAGCCAAAGTAAACGGTTATTCAATAGCAGATGTATTAGCACTAACAGTTGAAGAAGGAATGATCATATTTAAAAATAACAATAAAGTATACACACGTCTTAAACATTTAGAATCAACCGGCCTACATTATATGACTTTAGGACAATCACTAGATACATTATCAGGCGGAGAAATACAACGCGTTAAACTGAGCAGATATTTAGACCAATCCGCTTCAAACCAAATATTCATATTCGACGAACCAACAACAGGACTGCATGAAGATGACATACCAACATTATTATCATGTTTCGAACAACTCATCCAACAAGGCAACACCGTCATATTAATAGAACATAACTTGACTATGATGACACATGCAGACTGGATAATCGACGTAGGACCCGGAGCAGGCATGAACGGAGGTAAAATATTATATAGTGGCGAACCAAAAGGCTTATTAGAAATAGAAGAATCAGTAACAGCCAAACATTTGAATAGATATGTAGAAATATAGAAAACCCCCCACCTAATTCGAAGAAGATAAACTTTCGAATTAGGTGGGGTGATTTAATATAGGAAGTAAATAGATTTCATGTTAAAGAGATATCGTGCGTTTTGCTCGGATTTGACTCGAATCGCACGATATCTCCACAGTCTTCGTGCGATTCTAATCAGGCTAATTTTGAGAATGAAGTTTATACTTCAAATTCTTCTTTTTCTCTTAATTTTTCTTTAACGTAATCATAGTTTCCTTCAAATTTAGTTAATTTTTTATCTTTTAATAAATATGTTATATCAAATAGCTTATTCAAGAAGTATCTATCATGTGAAACTGCGATGATTGTACCATTATAATCTAACAATGCATCTTCTATTGTTTCTTTTGCATCTATATCTAAATGGTTTGTTGGTTCGTCTAATACTAGCACGTTAAAATCTTGATTCACAATCTGTGCCCAACGTAATCTCATTTTTTCTCCACCACTTAGACTACTGATTTTATTAAATACATCTTCTCCAAAGAACATAAATTGTGCAAGTATATGTCTAGCTTGACCTTCTGTTACATGAACTACATCTCTAAATGTTTCGATAACTGTTTGGTTATCAATATTTTCAAAAGTGTGTTGTGATAAATAACCTATTCTTAAATTAGATGCTCTTTTAACTACTCCTTCATCTGGTTCTATTTGATTAATCATCATTTTTAATAATGTACTTTTTCCTGTTCCATTATCTCCTATTATAGATACATGTTCTTTTCTTCTAATGAGTAAATCAATTTCTTCAAACAATATATCTTCGTACATCTTAGAAACACTTTCTAATTCTATTACATCGTTAGAAACACGTTGTCCTTCTGCTAAATTCACGTTCATTCTTTTATGTTCTAGTATAGGCTTATCTAATTTCTTTATTCTATCCAATGCTTTTTCCATACTTTTTGCCCGTTTAAATAAAGCTGCATTTGGTGGATTTGCTTGGCTTGCCCATAATCTTAATTGCTTAATCGAGTCTTCCATTTTCTTAATTTTCTTTTGTTGTGTTTGATATGCTTCAAATTCATTTATAATTCTTACTTCTTTTTCTTTAACAAAATAACTATAATTACCATGGTATACATGCAATTGACCTTGATCAATTTCTAATATTTGATTAACAGTGTCATCTAAAAAGTATCTATCATGAGAAACTATGACAACTGCGCCTGAATATTGCTTAATAAAATCTGCTAACCAATCAATAGATGAAATGTCTAAATGATTGGTAGGTTCATCTAATAATAACAATTTAGGTTGTTGTAATAGTATTTGAGCTAACCCTACTTTCGTTCTTTCTCCTCCAGAGAGTTTCTCCCACGTATGATTTAATAAATGATTTATTTTTAATCCGTGACTTACTCGTCTTATTTGAGCATCTATTTCATATCCACCTAGTTGTTCGAACAATTCTTGTAATTGCCCATACTTCTTTAATAATAGTTCAATTTTGTCAGTTTCATTAGCCATCTCAGCTTCGATTAACTGCATTTTCTGTGAAATGTTATTAACTTCTCCAAATACTTCAGTTAAGCATTCATATACTTGTTTGCCATCTTCATAGTTTGGTAATTGATTCAAATATCCAATTGATATATTCTTCTGCCAGCTTATTTGCCCTTCTGTAGGCGATTCTATACCAGCCATCAATTTTAATAATGTACTTTTACCTTCACCATTTCTTCCAACTAGCCCTACACAGTCCCCTTCATTCAAGTCATATTTAATATCTTCAAATATAACATCACCTGTATAAGACTTAGATAATTTAGACATATTTATAATGTTCATATTGCTTCCTCCAAAATCGTGCTACAAGGAAGCTGGTGTCAGACATTCCTTATAGCTATATTTTTCTTCAAAAAAGACATACTTCGCCAATTTTGGAGAAACATTCGCAAATTTGTTGCGTACGATTACAAAGAATCTGCAACTATGAGCTAAAAGAAACATCTGAAACACCTCCGTTCATCAAAGTTATCTTTATTATATTACTAGTATTGTTATTTTACAATGCGATTCATTATTCTAAATCTTCACCGATATTAACATTTGTGACGTAATTATCTACTATTGTAAATATAATAAGATTCCCCTCTACAATGAATCTATAATTTTTTCCGTTACTAGTTTCTTCTATAGTATAATCATTTCCATAAGCATTCATAATTTGTGATTTAGATATATGTTTCTGTTTCACTGGAAACTTGACACTAGCAGCATAATTATCGTTGTGGTTATTACCAAAATAAAACGTTTGATCATAAGAATTCATATTTTTAAAAGTTTCTCCATCATTTGATTGAGGTTGAACAATTCTATGACCATTCATTGTTACGTTCTTGTACACTAATGCGTTGATGAAAGTTGAATCTAAGATAAAGCTACCATCATGCCCTGTATTACCTTGATACTTATAGTAAGGTGTTGTTGCAGCTTCGACATCATTACCATCTTGACTAGGGATATTTACTACTCCAAACATTGTTCCGATTGAAATTCCTGTTGCAATTGTTAACTTTGCCACTTTATTCATTTCCACCACTCCCTTTTAGTATAATTGTACACTTATATATTACAATAACATTACAAAGATTTCAAAAATGTTACGTCAAACGTTTTTTATTCTATAAGTGGTAATAATACTGATAATTCAGTCTTCTGATGATTCAAATCTATTTAAACATACTCGCACTAACTATGCAGTCTTTTATAATATTACTTAAAAGCTACAATAATCTTATTAAAATCATAGGATTTACTGAATCTTTATAACTTCAGAAAATTTTTATACTTTTTTCATCGATACTCAAAGCACTTTTCCAATGTTGAATGTCTCTCTTAATATCGAAGTTCAAAACTGTCATGAAAGTATTCTGTACGTAACACCTATTTCCCGGACTTTTTCATACAATTGCATACAATCGGTAAATTTAAGTGTAATATTACAAAATATCTCAACTGTAATTCTTTATTACAATATTTCTTGCACATTGTAATCTTTTGTTATTTGACTGTAATTTACAAAGCCTCTATTTATGTTATTGTTGTCTTGTCCCAATTTTCAGGGGAGAATTTTTAACTAACAAAGAAATCATCATCTTAAATAAGATACTAATAAATAAAAAATTATTCGGAGGGTTTTACAATTATGAAAAAAGCAATTTTAACTTCATCATTAGCAGTAGCAATCGGAGCAACAGGAGTAGCATCTTCACAAGTAGCAGATGCATCTGAACAAGGCGTAAATAAAGAGCAATTAGCTCAATTAGCTCAATCAAATTCACCAGAACTTAATGAACATGCTGTCCAAGAAGGCGCATATGACATTAATTTCACATTAGATGGATTCGAATATAACTTTGAATCAGATGGACACAACTTTACTTGGGAATATCATGCAACTAATGCAGCTGATACTGAAAGCACTCAAGCTCCAGTAGCTCAACAACAACCAGTTGCTGAACAAAACGTAGCTGAACAAACTCCAGCTCCAGCAGCAAACAACACTGCTAGCGAACAAGCAACTCAAGAAGCGCCAAAACAAGTAGAAGCGCCAAAACAAGAAACACAAGCACCAGCTCAACAACAAACACAACAAGCGCCAGCTCAAGAAACTAAAACAACTCAATCATCTTCAGCTTCTGAAGGTTCAAGTGTAAACGTTAATGATCACTTAAAAGCTATCGCTCAACGTGAATCAGGCGGCGACTTAAAAGCTGTTAACCCATCATCAGGTGCAGCTGGTAAATACCAATTCCTACAAACTACTTGGGATTCAGTAGCTCCAGCAGAATACAAAGGTGTATCACCTACAGAAGCTCCTGAACATGTACAAGATGCAACAGCTGTTAAATTATACAACACTGCAGGCCCTTCACAATGGGTAACTGCATAATTAATTAAGCAGTACTAAAATTTTATTCAACAAACTAATTCAACGCCCTCGGCAATAGCCGAGGGCGTTTTTTATTGATTTAATATTCTATTTACATAACTTGCAACTTCCGGAAATGAAGTATAACCATCCCTATCACAAAAGTGTCCATCGTGTTCAATGGTTACAAATTCAGAATTTAACTTTTTCGCTAAATTTTCACTGAGTTTATATGGAACTACGCGATCGTTTGTCGCAATAATACTTATAATATTGGGTACTTTTTCTTTAAGTTTTTCAAAATCTATATTGGTATGCTGAATATAATCATCGAGTTTGCTTAATTCCGGGATTTCTTCATAAAATCCTGCAACCAATACAAGACCTTTAATGTTCAACTTACCCTCATACTTCGAAAGATAATTTAGCACTGTCACAACACCTAAACTATGCGCAACAATCACATTTTCACCAGAAGTTAAATCCACCTCTGCCTTTAATGTATCCGTCCAATCACTCAATATAGGGTTTGAAGAATTAGGAAAATCTAAAATCTTACTATCAACACTAGGAACATGTTGAGTCAACCACTTAAACCAATGCTTTTGACTATTAGCATTGTAACCATGTGCTATATATAAATATTTATTCATAACAATCACCTTTCGATTTAATGTACAAGTGCATTAATGATCCCTATAATAATTCCTCCAAATGGAAAAACGAGCCACCAAAATTTTGAAAAGAACTCCCAACCATTCCTTGGTCTATTATAATTAATATCTTGTTGAGGTGTTTCTCTGTAAGTTTCAATAATCGTTTTCTTTAAATTTTTATCTCCTTTTATTAACTCATCTAAAGATAAATCGAATATATCACTCATTTGAACAAGAATGTCTATGCCAGGATACACCTTACCAAGTTCCCATTTAGAAACACTTTGTCTTGTTACATGTAATTTAGCAGCCAATTCATCTTGTGACCATCCATTAAGCTCACGTTCTTCTTTAATTTTCGATCCAATATTCATGATTATTCACCCCTTTTCTACACTATAGAACTAATCATACAGAAAGTCCCGAAACTATTTTTTGCTTCCCACAGCAACCAGAAGTTGCGACCTTATTAAACCAACTCTTACTTAGGTTATACCCATTTTCACAATTTTTATATTTAGAATACGGTCATACTACCTTCCGTCTCCTAATAAATATAAACATTATTGTAGAGATTACTAGCATAGAATATCTACAAACATTAATAATAAATAATGTTTGTTATACTAAATAATATAAATATATTTTAAGGAGTGAGTAAATTGGCTATTCCTATTATTATAGATACAGATCCTGGTATAGATGACATGATTGCAATTTCTGCTGCCATACATAGTAAAGATTTAGATGTGAAACTCATTACTTCAGTAGGCGGTAATGTTGGAATTGAACATACTACACAAAATGCATTAGATATTGTAAATTACTTTAAAAAAGATATACCTGTAGCAAAAGGTGTCGATACACCACTCATCAATAAGCTTGCTACTGCTGAACATGTTCATGGACATAATGGAATTGGTAATGTGCAATTCATGACTTCATCTCAAACAAATATTTTAGAAGATCATGCCGTTATAGCAATGAAAGAAACGATTATGAATTCTGAAGAACCTATAACTTTAGTTCCTATTGGTCCTTTAACTAATATTGCATTATTATTTTCACTCTTCCCAGAAACTAAAAGCAATATTAAACAAATTGTTTTAATGGGTGGATCTGCAGTCGGAGGAAATGCTACACCATTAGCTGAATTCAATATATATGTAGACCCACACGCAGCTCAAATCGTATTTAATCAAGATATCCCTATCGTTATGTGTGGTCTTGATGTAACGAGAGAAACTATTATTAACCATGATGATATACAAACACTCAAAAAACTAGGAGACTTTGGAAACTTAATAACTGACATGTTAGAAGTCTATAATGATGTAAATTCAGGTGAAAAACACGAACATATCATACATGATTTATGTACAATATTTTATTTACTTTATCCAGAAATGTTCACAACAGAGCGAGCTAACGTTTCCGTTATAACAGAAGGACAAGCAGCCGGATGTACATACACAGAATTTAATAAAGAAGGTAAAGTTGAAGTCTGTATGCATGCAAATAATAAACAATTTAGAGAAAAATTTGTAGAATTCGTAAAAGACATACATCAATCGAGATAGAGAACAATATATAAGTGAATATTGAGATTGTGCTTACTGGCGGAATTCTGAATTGTGCTCCTTAGAAAGTTCTTACTAGCAGAATTACGAATTGTGCTCCTTAGATTGTTCTTACTGGCAAAATTACGAATTATGCTCCTTAGAAAGCTCTAACTGGCAGAATTCTGAATTGTGCTCCTTAGATTGCGCTTACTGGCAGAATTCTGAATTGTGCTCCTTAGAAAGCTCTAACTGGCAGAATTCTGGATTTTGCTCCTTAGAAAGTTCTTACTGGCAAAATTACGAATTATGCTCCTTAGATTGCGCTTACTAGCAGAATTACGAATTATGCTCCTTAGATTGTTCTTACTGGCAGAATTACGAATTATGCTCCTTACAGCACCTCTTACGGACATTTCTCAGAATTTTGTCCCTTACAGCACCCTTCTTACAGATATTTATAACGATTTTGTAAGTGCGTAGTATGCGTGAGAGACTACAGGCTCGAGCCATACCCCTAGGCAAGCATGCACTTTACAAAATCGTAAAATAAAAAAACAAGCATATCACTGTAAAACTGAAAAGTTCAGTTAAGTGATATGCTTATTTATTTTGAGTTAGGACTTCTGTCCCACTCTCGATATTATTTTATTAATATTCACCTTTATCTATTCTATGATAACCTCTTAAGAAATAAATAAGTGTCATTGCTGATAGGAATACTATACCGATAATTACCGATACTCTTGTTTCTGCGTTAAACAACATACCGATTAATACTAAAATAAAGAATCCTAATGTTATATAGTTTGTATATGGTGCGAATGGCATCTTGAATGGATGATTTTTAATTTCTTCTGGATGTTTTTTTCTAAATTGTATGTGACTTAGTAAAATCATAAACCAAGGTACCATACCTGGTAAAATAGAAGCACTGTATACATACACGAATATATTTTCAGAACCATCTATTACTAATGGTAGTACAATATTTAAGATAACACCTACAAAAATACCAATTGAAATGGCTAACACTGCAAAGAATGGAACGCCTGTTTTCATTACTTTCGTAAATATACGTGGCATTTGTCCTTTTTGAGCTAATGTATATACCATACGACTTGAACTAAAGATTCCTGAGTTACAACCAGACATTGCAGCTGTAATTACAACAAAGTTAATTAATCCTGCTGCTATTGTAATACCAACTTTTGCAAATGTTGCAACGAATGGACTACCTACATTACCTAATTGATCCCAAGGATAAACAGTTACAATAACAAATATTGCACCTATGTAAAAGATTAATATACGCCATATAACACCGTTTACAGCGTTTTTAATATTTTTCTGCGGATCTTTAGTTTCACCTGCTGTAATACCTATTAACTCTACACCTTGATAGGAACCAACAACCATTGATAAAGCAAAGAAGAAGCCTACAATACCATTAGGGAAGAATCCTCCGTGTTCAGTTAAATTGCCTAAGCCTATAGCATTTCCGCCATTTCCTAGCCCAAAGAATATTAAACCGAAACCTGCAATAATCATTAAAATAATTGTCACTACTTTTATCATAGCAAACCAGAATTCAAATTCACCGAATGCTTTAACTGAAGTTAAATTTGCTGCTGCCAATGTAACTACAACTATGACTCCTGGTACCCAGGTTGGTAATTCTGGCCACCAATATTGCATATATTGTCCAACGGCTATAACTTCACTCATCCCTACTACTATCCATTGGAATATATTACTCCATGCGGTTACATAACCTGCAACTGGATGTAAATAATCACTTGCATAGTTAGCAAATGAACCAGTCGTTGGATATAAGTAAACTAATTCTCCCATTGCTCTCATTACTAAATATAAGAATAGACCTGCTACTAAATAAGCAAATATTGCAGATGGCCCCGTCCATTTAATCGTACTTGATGCACCCATGAATAAACCAACACCAATAGTACCACCAAGTGCGATCATCTGTACTTGACGAGAACTAAGACCTCTTTTTAAATGATTGTCTTCCATTATTTCGTGTCACTCCTTGTTTCAATTCATCAAATTTTAAATGCGTCAAACTTCATGGGACAATTATACTATAAAGTGTCAGAAAATAAAGCGTTACTAGAAAGCGTTTTCTGAATTTTATTATTTTAAATGAATTATGTTCATAATATTGTAATTTATTCATAAATATCATCTATTTTCTACAAAAAAAGTGATATTTTAACTCTTTCGCTAAAATATCACTCTTGTATTTCCAAGTATATTTTATTGTATAATCTCTGTCATTGTTCTGTTCACGCTTCCTGCATACATAGAACCAAATTTCACTAAATGTACCATTAATAAATAAAGTTCATAAAATTTAATTCTATCATCTGAACCTTTGCTTAATGGTAAAGCTTCGTTGTATGCATCATAAAATTCATTCGTAAATCCTCCGAACACTTTTGTAGCTCCAAGGTCAAATTCTCTATCACCATATAAAGGTGAAGGGTCGAATAGTGCAGGTTCTCCATTAGATAAGAACATGTAATTACCTGCCCATAAATCTCCATGTAATAATGAAGGTTTACTATTATGATTTTCTAAAGTTTTGATTATCTTTTCACGCACTTTTTCAAATAATGAAAGTTCTTCTTTAGACCATAATCCTCTATTCACAATTTCATCTCTCAATTGGTCTAACCTTTGTTCTACAAATATATTAATCCACGTATCTTTCCAACCATTTTCAAAAGTAATATCACTTCCATGATAAGGCAAATGGAATCCAAACTTACCATGTGGCTCATGATGACTGTGTAACTTCGCCACAAGCTTTCCTAGTTCTCTTTGATTTCCAGAATGACCTTCTTCGAGATAACTTAACAATAAATAAGCATCTCCATTAATTTGTCCATGACCTTTAACAACAGGAGCAGTTACATCAGCCGCTTCAAACGCTTCTAAGCCAGCAATTTCAGCTGCATAAAAGTCATCACTTCTATCATGTTGAACGAGCAAAAAATATGGTCCATTTGTCGTTTCTATTCTATATGCTTCATTTACATCTCCACCACTAACTGGTTTCATTTCTTGGATATTATCTATAGGTAATTGTGATTGCCAATCTTTATTCATGACTATCCCTCCTATTTAATAGTGTAAATGAATATGATAACGAGCTCAATTATGCGAAATGAGAGAAATATCTTCTATCATTTCATCTGTTCAAGCTGTTTTATAAAAGGTATTAATTGTTCTCCTTTTTCTGAAATCGAATAATATATATTCGGTGGCATAATTTCTTCTATTCTAACTTGTAGAAATTCATTTTCAACTAATAATTCGAGTGATTGTTTAATCTTTTGCTGATCATAACTTTCAAGTTCTGAGAATAAGTCCCTCTCTTCTCTCTCTACATTGCTTAATTTAGCCAATACTATTAACCCATAGTTATGACCTAATTGATTGATGTTAGAAATAACTTTGTCCTCGTTAACTGAACGCATATTTTTACCTCTTCTCGTATAAGGTATTTTGAAAAACTTGTTTAAACTATAACATAACTTGAAAATTATATATTATCTTAACTTTCAAGATTGTTATTATAAGATTTAATGATTTCTTGTTTAGCTACATCGTCCGCTTCAAAATACCATATTCCATCCTTCTCTAATTGGTTCATACCATCTATAGATATTTTCTCAAAATGTTCTGTTGCATCCTTATATTCTGAAATTAATTTTCTTGTGTCATTTAGATTAAAACTCGTTGTGATGTTATCTTGAGCCACATTCATTAATTTATTGAAGTTGTTAACATTTAAATTGTTTTTTAGTTTTTTACTAGTCGCTTCTATTACTATTCTTTGTCGCTCTTGTCTACCCTCGTCATCACCAGCACCTGCTTCTTTTCGGCTGCGCACAAAATCTAATGCTTCGTCTCCAGATAACTTAACTTTTTCACCTGCTTTAAAAGTTGTTCCATTAAATTTAAATGAATTATTACTTTTAACTGAAACTCCATCTAGTGCGTCGATTGTTTTTTTAAATCCATCCATATCAACTGTAATATAACCATCTATAGGGATATTAAATTCTTTCTTCAGCGTTTGAACTGCTGTTTTTGATCCACCATACGCATAAGCATGAGCGATTTTATCATGATTTGAATATCCAGGTATATTAACAGCCATATCTCTCGGTATACTAACTAATTGTGTTTTTTTCGTTTTGGGATTGATAGAAGCCAACATGATTGAATCCGTTCTTTCTCCAATATTCTCAGATTCTCTCTCTTTATTAGAATCCACTCCAAATATTGCGATTGATATTGGTTTGTTATGTTTAATTTTTTCCTTAACATTTTTTGAATCTTGCTTATTTATTGGTTGATATACTTTATTATTTAAGTTAACAACCTTAGTTACTAAGAATATTCCAGCTATTAAGATAATAGCAGCAATAAATATTGTAATCTTGCCTCTTCTTGTTAGTTTCATAGTTAAGCTCCTATATTTTTTATTTCATACTCACGATGATAACATTTTTCTGTAACTTATTAAATATTTTTTAGGTAGTCCTAAAGTCTTATTGTTTAAAATTGTTTTTTTATTTAAAATTGAATAAAGTTAAAAAATAAAATACAAAGGAACTTATATCACCATGATGAAAAATTCAAAACTCATAATAGCCTATTCAATTATTTTACTGTTAATCATCGTATCTATTCTAACTGGATACATATCTCTAATAGATAGTTCTGTAAGTCATTTTATACAAAACTTGGCTGTAGACTTTAGATTACACAATTATTTATCTATTTTTTCTTTTATATTTTCACCTTTACATACAGTTATCTTAATCGCTGTCTTACTTTTAGGTTTATTCATTCTCAACAAGAAAAAGGTCTTACTTTATTTAATTTTTTCTGTAACTACAATAATTATAGGAACATTATTAAAATATACCGTCCAAAGACCAAGACCTTCTGATTTAATTGATGGCTATAGCTTTCCAAGTTTGCACACATTAATATTATTTGTAGCTATATTTGTATTGCTCGCTTTATACAACAAAGGCATTGTAAAGGTTATTTCTGTAATTGTAATTATTTCTATGATGTGTTCAAGAATTTATTTAAATGCTCACTTTTTCTCAGATACTTTATCTAGCTTGATTATTGTTCATTTAGTTTTTTTATGTGTAAATAAGATTTTGGAAAAATATACTATTTATTAAATATTTCACCTCCTTTATTTTGTGATACCATACAATAAAGGAGGTTTTCTTATATGAGATATAATAGCTTCAATCAACCTATTGGTGACGAGGTCAAATCTTTCCAGAATCCTAAAAATCCTAGCATTAATACAATTGAAGGTAAGTATAGTAAATTAGAACATTTAAATTCAAGTCATGTAGATGATTTATTCACACTGTTATGTGCGAAAGAAAATGATGCAAATTGGACATACTTACCGAATGAACCGATCCACGATAGTGATGAATTCAAGGCATTAATGAATACTCGAATTGAGTCTCAAGATCCTTATTTCTTTGCGATAATAGACAAAGCAACTGGTAAAGCTTTAGGCATATTATCACTTTTACGAATTAATACTAAAGCTTCATCAATTGAAGTGGGTCATATACATTATTCATCACTTTTAAAAAGAACGCGTATTGCTACTGAAGTTCAGTATTTACTTGCTAAATATGTGTTTGAAACTTTAGAATATAGACGTTATGAATGGAAATGCGATAGCTTAAATGAACCTTCTAAACGAGCAGCACTTCGATTAGGATTTACATATGAAGGTACATTTAGACAAGCATTAGTATATAAAGGTAGAACTAGAGATACAGACTGGTTCTCTATTACAGATAAAGAGTGGCCAAATATTAAACAACAGTATGAAGATTGGCTATACGAAAAGAATTTCAATAGTGATGGTAATCAAGTTAATAAACTATCAATTAAATAAATGTTTATTTTCTACTAAATGGGTATTATAAAGGTAAACTGTCGAGGAGATGAATTGATGAATAATCAAAGAATAGTCCCGCACTTATGGTTCGATAAAGAAGCCCAAGAAGCAGTCGATTTTTATATGAAAGTCTTTCCAGAATCAGAAGTTGTAACAGATGTAACTTTTACTGACACACCATCAGGAGATTCCAAACAGTTTATTTTTAATATTTTTGGTTATAGATTTATGGCAATTAATGCTGGTCCTTACTTTGTGAAAAACCCTTCTATTTCATTTACTGTATTATTTAAACAATCAGAAGCAGACTTATTAGATAAAGTATGGTCTGCACTAGCAGAAAACGGTAAAGTAATGATGGAGTTAGAAAAATACGACTTTAGTGAAAAATACGGTTGGTTAGAAGATCAATTTGAAGTATCATGGCAACTGCTAATTACCGATCAAGAATTTGATGACCGTATCAGACCGTCATTTATGTTTATTAATGATAATGTAGGTCGCGCTGAAGAAGCTATCAATTATTATACAAGCGTGTTTAAAAATAGTGGTGACACTAGTAAGTATTACTATCCAGAAGGTATGGAACCAGATAAACCAGACACATTAGCTCACGCAGAATTCAAACTAGAAAATCAATATTTTGTTGCATTAGATAGTGCACACAAACATAATTTCAACTTAAATGAAGGTATTTCACTGATGCTGAACTTAGATGACCAAGAAGAAATCGATTATTATTGGGATAAATTGTCCGCCGTACCAGAATCAGAACAATGCGGCTGGGTTAAAGACCAATTCGGTGTTTCTTGGCAAATCGTACCTAAAATAATGGATAAAATGGCTGAAGAAGGCACACCAGAACAAATCAAACGCCTAACCGAAGCGTTTTTGAAAATGAAGAAGTTTGATATAGATACTTTAATAAAAGCATATGAAGGAAAGTAACAAAAAAGGGAGTGGGACAGAAATCTAATTTTATAAAAAAAGATTTCGTAGTCCCACCCCGGCAAGGATGACTAGGATTGAAGAAGCTTGATATAAGCGCATTTTCAATCCAGTCATCTACTGCCAATACAATGATAAGAGGCAGGGACAAATTAGGCACTGAACCCCTAAAATGGGAACTTAATAAAAACACTATTTTCTAGGCTGCTAATTTCCTGAATTCTATAGGAGATAAGTAGC
>NZ_RXWZ01000044.1 GCF_003970575.1 Mammaliicoccus fleurettii | reverse complement strand
AAAAATGGCCGAATCCATAGCTTAGCTATGAATTCGACCAAAAATCCATTTTTATTATTTAGTTGTCTACTTGACAGGGTACAGTTCAAAATCCTTGGCTTTTTTTTGGTTTAATTCAATAAAAACGCACGAAGACTACAGAGATATCGTACGATTCGGCGCAAATCCGTATCAAATCCAGCTCAAATCCAGCTCAATATATGTTATAGCTCTATTCAATCCTACAAATTGATAAAGGACAATTTTCACAGTTTATGGATTTTTTTAAGTATTCAAGGTCGTGTATTGTAATTCTTTTATGATTGACGGATACGATATTTTCTTTTTTTAAATAGCTCAACATTCGATTTACACTTTCTCTTGTGACGTTGCAAAAATTAGCTAATTCGTGATTTGTTAAATCGACATTAATCAATATACTATCTCCAACTTGAATACCGTATGTGTTTGATAACTTTATAAGTATAGAATAGAATGCGCCAGTTTTTCCTAATGTATAAACATCTCTTATTAAATATTCATTCTTTTCATTTTCGTTTTGTACCCACAATAACCATTCGTATTTAAGTACTTCATCATTTAAAATCGCTTCTTCAAATTGAATTTTGGGTATGCTATATACGATGGCTTCTTCTTTTACTCTAGCTGATAGGGTATGTTTTTTTCTACCGCAAAATAAAGTGGTGGATCCAAAGATGCTATGACGTCCAAGTAGTTTAGTGTTAAATTCTTTACCATCTTCCATCACACGATGTGTAATAACTTTTCCTTCAGAAATAACGTAAATATGGTTACATAAGTCCTCAGTATGGTATATATAATGGTGAGTATGAAAATGTAACTTTTGTCCATGTGTTTTAATGTATTCAATAACTGAAGCTGCTTCTGTATATGTAGTTTGCAAAAGATCACTTCCCCGTTTATTTTCATTTATATTTTACCATAAAATGTAAGTGAAAAGGTTTGTAATTTTGATGCTTTATATTTGTCAAAGAAGGTCAAACGGTATATAATCAAATTAAGGTCAAAGATAGTCAAACTATTAGACTGATGAAAAATTTAAAGAGGTGATACATTTGGATATTAATCAAATGACTTATTCAGTTCAAAGTGTTATCGAGAAAGCGCAACAATTATCACAATCATATGAACTACAAAATATTGAAATAGAAGCTGTATTATTATCAGCATTAAATGAAGATGAAAGTATTTTCAAAAGAACATTAGACAGAGCTCAAATTGATACAGTCGAATTAGAAAGTAAATATAAACAAAAGTTAAATCAATATTCAGTAGTTAAAGGTGATAACATCCAATACGGACAATATATTTCTCCTAAACTTAATGAATTATTTAACAAAGCTAATCAAATTAAAGAAGAAATGCAAGACGACTTTATGTCTATGGAGCATATTTTAAAAGCATCTATAGAAGTCGATCAAACAACTAAAGATATAGTTGGTAATAAAAAAGAAGTTATAAATGAAATTATTAATAAAATAAGAGGGGGTAATAGAGTGACATCACAAAATCCTGAAGTACAATATGAAGCATTATCTAAATATGGAAGAGATTTAGTTGAAGAAGTTAGAAAAGGGAATATGGATCCAGTTATTGGTAGAGATGAAGAAATTCGAAATACTATTCGAATATTGAGCAGAAAAACTAAAAATAACCCAGTATTAATTGGTGAACCTGGTGTAGGTAAAACAGCAATCGTTGAGGGATTAGCGCAACGTATAGTTAGACGAGATGTTCCAGATTCACTATTAGATAAGACAATATTTGAATTAGATTTATCAGCATTAGTAGCTGGTGCTAAGTTCAGAGGTGAGTTTGAAGAAAGATTAAAAGCTGTCTTAAAAGAAGTAAAAGAGTCTGAAGGTAGAATTTTACTTTTCATTGATGAAATTCATATGCTAGTTGGTGCAGGTAAAACAGATGGTGCAATGGATGCAGGTAACATGCTTAAACCGATGTTAGCTAGAGGTGAATTGCATTGTATTGGCGCAACAACGTTAAATGAATATCGACAATACATTGAAAAGGATTCTGCATTAGAAAGACGTTTCCAAAAAGTGAATGTTAAAGAACCAGACTTAGAAGATACGATTTCAATTTTAAGAGGTTTAAAAGAAAGATATGAAGTTCACCACGGTGTACGTATACAAGATAGAGCATTAGTTGCAGCAACAGAACTATCAGATCGATATATAACTGATCGATTCTTGCCAGATAAAGCGATAGACTTAGTAGACCAAGCTTGTGCAACTATTAGAACAGAAATGGGCTCTAATCCTACAGAATTAGATGCTGTAAACAGACGTGTTATGCAACTTGAAATTGAAGAAAATGCACTTAAATCTGAATCTGATCAAAGTAGTCAAATTCGATTATCAGAACTTCAAAAAGAATTGGCAGATGAAAAAGAAAAACAACAACAATTACAAAGTAAAGTTGAACAAGAAAAAGAACAAATCAAATCTCTTCAAGATAAAAGAGCAGAGTTAGACGAAAGTAAACAAGCGTTAGAAAATGCAGAAAATCAATATGATTTAGGTAAAGCTGCCGAACTTAAACATGGTAGAATACCTCAAATAGAAGCTGAATTAAAAGAACTTGAAAATGAATTTGCAGAAGAAACAGGTTCTGATCATGATAGATTAATTAGAGAAGTAGTAACAGATGAAGAAATTGGTTATATTGTAAGTCAATGGACAGGAATCCCTGTTTCAAGATTAGTTGAGACTGAAAGAGAGAAATTGCTTAAACTATCAGATATATTACATGAGAGAGTTGTAGGTCAAGACGAAGCAGTAGATTTGGTCTCTGACGCAGTAGTTAGAGCAAGAGCAGGTATTAAAGATCCAAATAGACCAATTGGTAGTTTCTTATTCTTAGGACCAACAGGGGTTGGTAAAACTGAACTAGCTAAGACATTAGCCGCAACTTTATTTGACTCTGAGAAACACATGATAAGAATAGATATGAGTGAGTATATGGAAAAACACTCAGTTGCAAGATTAATTGGTGCACCTCCAGGCTATGTAGGTTATGAAGAAGGCGGTCAATTAACAGAAGCAGTAAGAAGACAACCTTATTCAGTAATTCTTCTAGACGAGATAGAAAAAGCTCATAATGATGTATTTAACGTATTGCTACAATTATTGGATGAAGGTAGATTAACAGATGCAAAAGGTCGAAGTGTTGACTTTAAAAATACAATCATTATTATGACAAGTAATATAGGTTCCCAATATTTATTAGATGGTGTAACAGATGAAGGTGAAATCGATGAAGCAGCTAAAAAACAAGTAAATGAAAGTTTACATGCATACTTCAAACCGGAAATATTAAATAGAATGGATGACATCGTACTATTTAAACCATTATCAATTAAAGATATGAGCTACATTGTCGACCACATTATTACTAATTTAAATATTAGATTAGAAGATCAACACATTAAAATTAATGTAGATCAAGAAGTTAAAGAATGGATCGCACAAAAAGCATATGAGCCACAATTTGGAGCAAGACCTTTAAAACGATTTGTTCAAAGACAAATTGAAACACCATTAGCGAGAATGATGATAGGTCAAGAAATGAAAGAAGGCACTATTATAGATGTACATCTCGTTGAAGACGAAGTGAAATTTGAAATAAATGAATAAAAAAATTCCCGTCAACTAAAATTGACGGGAATTTTTTATGAATGTTGTGCGTTTTGTTTGTCTGAAGAAGATTTACCAACTAAAATATCTAATAGAATAATAACTACTGTAAAGACAATAGCATAAACTGTAGGACTAACAAAATTCAGCGATTCTGTTGAGCCACCTAAACTATGTAAAACAAAGTTAATCATTTGTGATAATACGAATGCCCAAATTAATGTTAAAATGTAATGCATGACTCATCCTCCGTAACTTTTTATATCATATCTTTCATTATAATTAACTTTTTATAAATTGTATACCTATTATGATGAAAACGATTTAAAATATTTCATAAAAGAACTCAGCGCTTGTGCATTAAGGCAAAAGTGTGTTAAATTAGTACCTGATAATAACAACAGATTATAAGAAGGTGTCAATATAATGGATATTGGTATAAAAGGTTTTGGTGCATATGCGCCGAAGCAAGTGGTAAAAAATGATCATTTTGAAAGTTATTTAGATACATCAGATGAATGGATAACTAAAATGACTGGTATAAAAGAAAGACGTTTTGCTGCAGAAGATGAAGATACAAGTGATTTAGCATATGAAGCGGCAGTTAGAGCGATAGAAGATTCAGGTATTGATAAAGAAGAAATTGAAATGGTCATTGTAGCAACATCAACAGGTGATAAACCATTTCCAACAGTTGCAACAACTTTACAAAAAAGATTAGGCTTAAACAAAGTACCATCAATGGACCAACTTGCAGCATGTACTGGGTTTATTTACGGTATTGTTACTGCACAACAATTTGTAAATTCAGGTTTATATAAAAACGTATTAGTAGTTGGTGCTGATAAGTTAACAAAAATTACGGATATGAATGATAGAAGTACTGCAATTTTATTCGGTGATGGAGCCGGTGCTGCCATAATTGGTGAAGTATCTGAAGGTAGAGGTATCTTAGGTGTTGAACTTGGTTCAGATGGAAACGGTGGACCATACCTATATCAAGATATGGATGAACATACTATTCAAATGAATGGACGTGAAGTGTTCAAGTTTGCAGTAAGAATTATGGGTGAAGCTTCTACTAAAGTAGTGGAAAAAGCAGGTTTACAATCAAGTGATATTGATATGTTTGTACCACATCAAGCCAATATTAGAATTATGGAATCTGCACGGGAAAGATTAGGTATTGAAAAAGAAAAAATGAGCGTAACGGTAGATAGATTTGGGAATACTTCTGCTGCATCAATACCCTTAAGTATTGCATATGAATTAGAACAAGGTAAAATAAAAGACAATGATACAATAGTCCTGGTAGGATTTGGTGGTGGCCTGACTTGGGGTGCCATAACGTTACGCTGGGGTAAATAGGAGGAAATTGAACAATGACAGAAAATAAGCGTGTTGTAATGACTGGTTTAGGGACATTAAACCCTTTAGGTAATGATGTACCTACAACTTGGAAAAATGCAATTAACGGTGAAAACGGCATAGACGAAGTAACAAGAATTGATGTTTCTGAATTTTCAGCTAAATTAGCAGGTGAATTAAAAGATTTTAGCATTGACGAACATATACCTAAAAAAGATGCTCGTAAAATGGATAGATTTACTCAATATGCTATTGTAGCCGCTCGTGAAGCTTTAAAAGATTCCAAATTCGAAATAACAGATGAAAACAGTCATCGTATTGGTGTTTGGATTGGATCAGGTATTGGCGGAATGGAAACATTCGAATACTCACATAATATGTTATTGAAACGTGGTCCTAAAAGAGTAAGTCCATTTTTCGTACCAATGATGATTCCAGATATGGCTACTGGACAAGTATCAATCGATTTAGGTGCAAAAGGTCCAAACGGTTGTACAGTTACAGCTTGTGCAACAGGTACAAACTCAATAGGTGAAGCCTTTAAAATCATTCAACGTGGCGCTGCTGATTTGATGTTAGCTGGTGGGTCAGAAGCACCTATTACAGAAATGGCAATGGCTGGATTTAGTGCTAATAAAGCATTGTCTACAAATCCTGATAAAAATACTGCATGTCGTCCTTTCCAAGAAGGTAGAGATGGTTTTATCATGGGAGAAGGTGCTGGAGTAGTTGTTCTTGAATCACTTGAGTCAGCTGAAGCTCGTGGCGCTCACATATATGCTGAAGTAGTAGGTTATGGATCAACGGGTGATGCATACCATATTACAGCTCCTTCACCAAATGGAGAAGGCGGAGCACGTGCTATGCAAGAAGCAATTAAAGATGCTGGAATTAAACCAGAAGATATTCAATATTTAAATGCTCATGGTACAAGTACACCAATCGGCGACTTATATGAAGTATTAGCAATTAAATCTACTTTTGGTGAAGCTGCTAAGAACTTAAAAGTAAGTTCGACTAAATCGATGATGGGTCATTTACTTGGTGCAACAGGAGCAGTTGAATCTATTCTGACAGCATTATCAATTGAAAATAGTATTGTAGCACCAACAATCAATGCTGATTCACCTGATCCAGAAATAGATTTGGATTATACACCAAATGAAGCTACTAAATTAGATATCGAGTACGCTATGAGTAATAGTCTTGGTTTCGGTGGACATAACGCAGTATTAGTATTTAAAAAGTATCATAAATAATAAAGCTAGATAGAAGTCTAACTAGAAATATATTATAATTTTCTACATAAAGCACCTCGTTAATTTGATTTTTATTAATTAAATTATACGAAAGTGCTTTATTTTTTTGTGAAAATAGATATTGGTATGATTTTGTAAAGTGCTGACGCCTGAGGGAATAGTATGCGTGAGAGACTACAGGCTCGAGCCATACCCTAGGCAAGCATGCACGTACAAAATCGTAAGTTTGTATAAAAAATAAGCATATCACTGTAAACTTTAAAAAATCAGTTTAGTGATATGCTTATTTATTTACAATCATTGAATTTAAACGATAAAGCCAAGAATAATCGAAACGATGAAAAATAAAGTACTAAGTACGACAAAAGAGAATATCCAATTATATTGTTTTCTTTCTTTTAAATGTAATTCTTTCATACTTGGATTCATCATCTCATCATCTTTCAAATAATCTTGTGATGCTTTTGACTTCATATGGAAATTAAACTTCCTAATAGCTTGTCTTGATACAGTACCAACACCATCCTGTTTCATAGCCAAAACCCAACTCGCAGCAAAAAGCAAAGTCATAATATAAAAGTATATATTAATCGCTTGATCAATATCTTTTAAAAAGATAAGACAAAGTAATAAAAATAAACCAATATAACTAATTGTAAAAATACTCCAATATTTCATAATTACCTACCTCAACTGATTAGAATTACTTGTATTATAACAGATTGAAAAAAAAAATTTTATGTTTTGCGGAACTTAATAAAAAAAATGGTGTAATATTACTTATGTATATTTTGTGTATATTGCTACATAGTAAATGACAGAAAATTAGCAAAAATAGGTAATCAATACATTGCTTATGAATAAATATACGGAATGTATGTATATAACTGTCGCGTTGTCGCTTTATTGTAATAAAATAATTGCGTATTTCAAATAGTTTCATATTCAAAATTCAGAATATTCGTGTTGATTTACATTGTATAAATTATGTATAATGTATATAAATATTTCTGAATATTAAAAAGAAATATGAAATAGATAAGGGGATTGGAGGCAAAACAATGGTTAGGTATACTTTGAAACGTATTATTTATATGTTCATATCATTGTTTTTAATTATGACGATAACATTTTTCTTAATGAAATTGTTACCGGGTTCACCGTACAACGATGAGAAATTATCAGAAGATCAAAAGGTTATTATCAACGAAAAGTATGGTTTGAATGATCCTGTACCAGTACAGTACGCAAACTATTTGGGCAGTGTTGCAAAAGGGGATTTCGGTATTTCATTCCAATACGATAACAGAGAGGTTTGGAGTTTAATTAAACCAAGACTTGGACCATCTGTAGAAATGGGTACATACGCAATGATTTTAGGAACTATAACAGGATTATTACTTGGTATAGTTGCTGCAATTAGACAGAATACAATTATAGATTATGGGGCCACCTTCCTATCGGTAATATTTATATCTGTTCCATCATTCGTTCTAGCAGTACTACTACAATATGTATTTGCAGTTGAATGGCAAATATTCCCTGTAGCAGGTTGGAGTGGATTCATGACAGCAGTACTACCGTCGATTGCTCTAGCAGCTGGTGTAACAGCAACAATTGCACGTTACATTCGTTCTGAGATGATTGAGGTCCTTGGTTCTGATTACATAGAATTAGCGAGAGCTAAAGGGATGTCTAGCGCTCGAGTTATATTTGGACACGCAGTTCGTAATGGTTTAATTCCAATAATTACGATTATCGTTCCAATGTTAGCAGGTATTTTAACAGGTACTTTGACAATTGAAAATATATTTGGCGTACCAGGTCTAGGTGACCAATTCGTACGTTCTATTCAAACTAATGACTATCCAGTTATTATGGCTTTAACTTTACTATTTAGTTTCTTATTTATTATTTCAATCTTTATAGTAGATGTACTTTATGGATTAGTTGATCCAAGAATTCGTGTTGAAGGAGGTAAAAAATAATGGCTAATAATGAAGATAACAAATTAAATAATAGCGGTTATGATAATGCCTCAGTCACACATTCTTCACAAGGTGTACCTGCTGAAAAGTTTGTGTTACATGGTAGAGACAAAGTAGTAGAAGAGAAATTTGAAAGGCAAAGTCGTACATTTTGGCAAGATGCATGGAAACAATTAATAGGTAATAAATTAGCTGTAATAGGGCTAGTTGGATTATTAATCATGACTTTATTATCACTAGTCGGTCCATTGATGAATGATCATAAATTTAGTGACCAAAATGTATCACACGCAAACTTACCACCTAAAATTCCAGTATTAGATAAAGTTCCTTTCTTACCATTTGATGGTACTGATAGAGATGGCTTTGACTTATATGAAAGTCAAAGTGTAAATGAAAATTACTGGTTTGGTACAGATGAACTTGGACGTGACTTATGGACACGTACTTGGAGAGGAACTCAAGTATCATTATTCATCGGTTTAGTAGCAGCAGCATTAGATATCTTTATCGGTGTAATATACGGTGCAGTTTCAGGGTACTTCGGAGGTAGGATTGATGATATTTTACAACGTATAGTTGAAATTCTTTCTTCAATTCCTAACTTAATTGTCGTGATTTTATTCGTATTACTATTCGATCCATCAATGTGGACGATTATATTAGCCATGTCAGTAACAGGTTGGCTCGGTATGAGTCGTATCGTTCGTGGTCAATTCTTAAAACTAAAAGAACAAGAATTCGTAATGGCTTCTAGAACATTAGGTGTTTCAAACTTTAAATTAATCTTTAAACATATCCTGCCAAATACACTTGGTCCAATAATTGTAACTTCAATGTTTACAGTTCCAAGTGCGATATTCTTTGAAGCTTTCTTAAGTTTCATCGGTTTAGGGATTCCTGCACCAC
The DNA here is from genome assembly GCF_003970575.1 of Mammaliicoccus fleurettii. GTDB lineage: Bacteria > Bacillota > Bacilli > Staphylococcales > Staphylococcaceae > Mammaliicoccus > Mammaliicoccus fleurettii. The sequence continues at coordinate 17,785 of NZ_RXWZ01000044.1, read as the reverse complement.
AAGCGTCACTAGGTTCATTAGTTGATACAGGAAGAAAGATGTTATTAATCTTCCCACATGAATTATTAGTACCAGCTGTTGTACTTAGTTTGTTAATCTTATTCTTCTACTTATTCAGTGATGGTTTAAGAGATGCATTCGATCCTAAAATGCGTAAATAATAAGGAGGAAATTAAATATGGCTAAGAGAATATTAGAAGTAAATAACTTACATGTTTCCTTCGACATTGACGCGGGGGAAGTACAAGCAGTAAGAGGTGTTGACTTTTATTTAGATAAAGGTGAAACACTAGCTATTGTTGGTGAATCAGGTTCGGGAAAATCAGTTACAACAAAAGCTTTAATGCAATTACTACCTAAAAAAGTAGGTAGAATTAAAGACGGCTCAATCTTATTTGATGGGAAAGATTTAGCTAAATTAAGTGAAAAAGAAATGCAAAAAATTCGTGGTAAAGAAATCGGGATGATATTCCAAGATCCAATGACTTCGCTTAATCCAACAATGAAAATTGGTAAGCAAGTAATGGAACCACTTATTAAGCACCAAAAATTATCAAAAAGCGATGCCAAAAAAAGAGCGTTAGATATCTTGAACTTAGTAGGATTACCGAAAGCTAAAGAAAGATTTAATAACTTTCCTCACCAATTCTCTGGTGGTCAAAGACAAAGAATTGTTATTGCGACAGCATTAGCTTGTGATCCTAAAGTGCTAATTGCAGATGAACCTACAACAGCATTAGACGTAACGATACAAGCACAAATTTTGGAGTTAATGAAAGAATTACAACATAAAATTGACACATCTATTGTTTTTATTACGCATGATTTAGGTGTTGTAGCAAACGTTGCTGATAGAGTTGCAGTTATGTATGGCGGTCAAATTATTGAAACAGGTTCAGTTGATGAAATTTTCTATAATCCGAAACATCCTTATACTTGGGGGCTATTATCTTCTATGCCAAGTTTAGAGACATCACATGACACAGAACTATTAGCAATACCTGGTTCTCCACCAGATTTAATTAAGCCTCCAGTAGGCGATGCGTTTGCGAGACGTAGTGAATATGCGTTAGATATTGACTATAAGGAAGAGCCACCTTGGTTCCAAGTGTCTCCGACGCATTTCGTTAAATCTTGGTTATTGGATGATAGAGCACCTAAAGTAGAATTGCCAGAAGCTGTTAAATTAAAACAAAGAGAAACACCAGAACAATTTGACAAGCCAAAACGTGTAGAAAGGGTGACGTTCTAATGGCTGATAATAAAGAAGTATTAATTGATGTTCAAAATTTAAAGCAATATTTTAATGTTGGTAAGAAAAATGAAGTTAGAGCAGTTGATGATATCTCCTTTAAAATCTATAAAGGTGAAACATTAGGTTTAGTAGGTGAATCTGGTTGTGGTAAGTCCACAACTGGTCGTACACTTATCAAATTATATGATGCTACTGACGGTAAAGTGGTATTTGATGATGTTGATATACAGAATATTAAAAAGAGAAAAGATTTATTAAGATTTAATCGACGCATGCAAATGATATTCCAAGACCCATATGCCTCATTAAATCCAAGGTTAAAAGTTATGGATATCATTGCTGAAGGATTAGATGTACATAAACTTGTATCAAGCAAAGAAGAAAGAAAAAAACGTGTCTATGATTTATTAGAGACAGTTGGTTTATCTAAAGAGCATGCAAATAGATATCCACATGAATTCTCTGGTGGTCAAAGACAAAGACTGGGAATTGCACGTGCATTAGCTGTTGAACCTGAATTTATTATTGCAGATGAACCGATATCTGCACTAGATGTATCTATTCAAGCTCAAGTAGTTAACTTAATGCAGAAGCTACAAGATGAAAAAGGTATAACTTTCTTATTCATAGCGCATGATTTATCAATGGTTAAATATATTTCAGATAGAATTGGTGTAATGTACTTTGGTAAGTTGGTTGAACTTGGACCTTCAGATCAAATATATAAACATCCACAACATGAATATACAAAATCATTATTATCAGCTATTCCATTACCAGATCCTGATTCTGAAAGAACAAGAACAAGATCATCATATAATCCGGAAATACATAAATATGAAGATGATGATAAATTGGAATTAAGAGAAGTAGGACCTGATCATTACGTTTATTGTTCTGAAAAGGAATTTGCTGAGAAAAAAGAAAACTATAACAAAACTTTTGATTTATCAGAAGCGTAATTTTAACAAACCTTAAAATTGCTATTACTTGTTATAAAATTATTTTGTAGTATAACTATTGTTTGAAAATTGTGTGAAATACTATTGTCTTTCATACATTTTTATAATATAATAAAATTAACAATCTTCTGAAAATTCAGAAGAAAGTAAACAAGGGGGAAAAGCTATATGAGGAAAAGACTTTCGGTTTTATTGTCAATATTAGTTGCAGCTGTTTTAACGTTAGCAGCATGTAGTGGTGGCGGTTCTAAAAAAGATGAGGGAGGTAAAGGCGGCGTTAAAAGTGAAAAATCTGAAAACGTCTTAAACTTATCTTCAACATCTGATATTCCTACGATGGATTCATCGTTAGCAACTGACCAAGTTTCATTTATCAACTTTAACCAGACATTAGAGGGATTATATGTACTAGATAAAGATGATAAGGCAGTACCAGGTGTTGCTAAAGGGGAACCTGAAAAATCAGAAGACGGGAAAACATGGACAATTAAATTACGAGATGATGCAAAATGGTCAAATGGTGATCCAGTTACTGCTCATGACTTCGTATATGCATGGCAAAGAACGGTAGATCCTAAAACAGCTGCTGAATATGCATACATGTTTGAAAATATCGAGAATGCTAAAGAAATCTCAGCAGGTAAGAAAAAACCTGAAGAATTAGGTGCAAAAGCAATTGATGATCAAACATTAGAAGTCAAATTAGTGAAAGATGTACCTTGGATGCAAAGTTTATTCGCTTTCGGTTCATTCATGCCTCAAAATGAAAAATTCGTTGAAAAACAAGGTAAAAAGTTCGGTACTACAGCTGAAGCTACTTTATCTAATGGACCATTCCAATTAAAAGAATGGAAAACAGAAGATAACTGGAAACTAGTACCTAACAAAGAATATTGGGATAAAGACAAAGTTAAACTAGACGAAGTAAACTATAAAGTCGTAAAAGAATCTCAAACAGCTTTAAACATGTATCAAACAGGTAAGTTAGATTCAGTAGGATTAGACCCACAAAATGTTAATAAATATAAAGATAAAGAAGATTTTACAACTGAATTAAACACTTCAAATTACTTCTTTAGAATTAACAGTACGAAAAATAAAGATTTGAAAAATGAAGATTTAAGAAAAGCATTTGCAAAATCAATTGATAAAGATGAATATGTAAAATCATTATTAAATAATGGTTCAACTGTTTCAGATAAATTAATGGTTAAAGATTTTGTTAAAGATAAAGATGGTAAAGATTACATCGATGGCGTGAAATCTCCATTAAATTATGATAAAAAAGAAGCGAAAAAATTATTAGAAAAAGCTAAAAAAGATACTGGTAAAGATAAATTCGATATTGAATTATTAACTTATGATGCTGATGAATCTAAAAAAGCAGCTGAATTTGTAAAAGAACAAGTAGAGAAAAATTTACCAGGCGTAACTTTAAAAATTAAACAACAACCGTTCAAACAAAAATTAGCTTTAGAATCTAAAGGCGACTATGATATTTCATTCGCTGGTTGGGGTCCTGACTATCCTGATTCAACGACTTTCTTAGACTTATTCAAGAAAGATAGTCCTCATAACCAAACTGGATATTCAAATCCTGAATATGACAAAGCTTTAGAGGAAGCTAACTCTGATGAAATGTTGAAAGAAGAAAATAGTGCTAAACGTACTAAAATATTACAAGATGCAGAATCTAAATTCTTAGATTCAGCCTCTATTGGACCACTATATCAACAAGGTGTTGCACGTTTACGTCAACCATATGTTAAAAACTGGGAACCACATAAATTCGGTGGAGACTACTCACTTAAACAAGTAGAAATCGCTGGAGCTAAATAAAAGTGAATGAAAGCAATCAATGTAAACATTGATTGCTTTTCTTTATATAAATTTCAATGTTTTAAAAATTAAAAGGGGGATTATCAATATGCATAAAAGATTAAAAATAATTTTTGTAATGTTAGTGTCTCTTGTAGTGATCTTGTCTGCGTGTAGTAGTGATAATAAAGAGGAGAAAGATAATAATATTAAACAATCTAAATCCAAAAACGAATTGAATTTATCATCTGGTGATGATATTCCTACAATGGATCCTTCATTAGCAGCTGACCAAGTATCATTTACGACTTTTGCTCAAACTCTAGAGGGCTTGTATGTACTTGATAAAGATGATAAACCAATTCCAGGAGTTGCAAAAGATAAGCCTAAAAAGTCGAGTGATGGTAAAACATGGACAATTAAATTAAGAGATAATGCAAAATGGTCTAATGGTGACCCAGTTACAGCTCACGATTTTGTATTTGCTTGGCAACGTTCAGTAGATCCTGAAACTGCAGCAGAGTTTGCATATATGTTTGAAAACATTGAAAATGCAAAAGAAATAACTGCTGGAGATAAGAAACCTGAAGAACTTGGTGTGAAAGCAATTGATGATCAAACACTAGAAATTAAACTTATTAAAGATGTACCATGGATGGAAAGTTTATTAGCTTTTGGCTCATATATGCCTCAAAATGAAAAATTTGTTAAAAAACATGGAGACAAATTTGGAACAACAGATAAAACGACTTTATCAAATGGTCCATATAAATTAACAGAATGGAAACCAGAAGATAGATGGAAATTAGAAAAGAATGAAGAATATTGGGATAAAGATAAAGTGAAAGTTAAAGAAGTTAATACTAAAGTAGTGAAAAACACACAAACTGCTATTAATATGTATCAAACAGGCAAATTAGACATGGTCGGTTTAGACGCTCAAAATGTTAAGAAATATAAAGAGAGAAAAGACTTTTCAACGGAGTCTACATCGGGTAGTTACTTCTTTAGAATCAATAAAGAGAAGAATGAAAATCTAAAAAATGAAGATTTAAGAAAAGCGATAGCTAAATCAATTGATAAAAAATCATATGTTGATTCATTATTAAATAATGGTTCTAAACCTTTAGATACTTTAATGATTAAAGACTTTGTAAAAGATAGTGATGATAAAGATTATACTAAAGGTGTTAAATCTTCATTAAACTATAACAAAGATGAAGCTAAGAAACATCTAGATAAAGCTAAAAAAGATTTAGGAAAAGATAAATTTACAATAGAATTACTGACTTATGATGAAGATGAATCTAAAAAAGCAGGAGAATTTGTAAAAGAGCAAATAGAGAAGAACTTACCTGGTGTTACTTTGAAAATTAAGCAACAACCATTTAAACAAAAACTTGCATTAGAATCTAAAAAAGATTTTGATATATCATTTGCAGGTTGGTTCCCGGACTATCCAGATCCAACAACATTCTTAGATTTATTCACATCTGACTCACCACATAACCAAACAGGATATGCGAATAAAGAATATGATAAAGCATTAGAAGAAGCAAATTCAGATGAAATGCTTAAACCAGAGAACAGCGATAAAAGAATTAAAGCGTTACAAGACGCAGAAACTAAATTCTTAGATTCGGCCTCTATTTCGCCATTATTCCAGACAGGCTCAGCAAGATTGAGACAACCATATATTAAAAATTGGCAAAATCATAAATATGGCGGGGACTATACATTGAAAGGTGTAGAAATAGAAGGAGCTAAATAATTATGAAAGGCTGGGACAAATTAATTGTCTCAGTCTTTTTTTGAATGTGATCACAAGTTTATAACACCTTACAAGAGTGGACTTAAAAACAGAACTCAACGAACTTATTATAAGTGCTACTTTATAAATGAATTTTCATAACCGACTCGCCTGAGGAAACAGTACAAGTCGAAGACTACAGGCTAAGACTGTACCCTAGGCAAGGAGGTTATGAAACCTTTTTAGTATAAACGAAGAAGCATGACGCATATAAGTTGTACTTCTTTTTGATGAATAATAATAATATTTAAAATTAAACAATATATTTTAAGTATATAATGTTAAGTTATGTTGCGACAAATGGAAAATAACATTATAATTGAAGAAAGTTCAGAAATGACTGAATTTTCAAAAATTGAATAAGGGGAAATGTTTATGAATAACAAGCATTTTAGGTGGAGTTTTTTAGTTTTATTGTCGGTTGTATTACTTTTATCGGCATGTAGTGGTGGAAATGGAAAGAAGGATAGTGACTCTTCTGCAGGGGATGGCAAAAAGTTACGATTAATTTCAATTTCTGATATTCCATCAATGGATTCAACGTTAGCAACAGATGCTGTTTCATTCGATGCGTTAAATAATACAATGGAAGGATTGTATAAGTTAGACAAGAATGACAAGGCAATTCCGGGAATTGCGAAAGGTGATCCTAAAAAATCCGACGATGGTTTAACGTGGACAATCGAATTGAGAGATGCGAAATGGTCTAATGGCGATAAAGTTAAAGCTGACGATTTTGTATATGCTTGGCGTAAGCTTGTAGATCCAAAAAACGCTTCTGAATATGCATTTATCATGTTTGATATTGAAAATGCAGAAGATATTAACAAAGGAGATAAAAAGCCTGAAGAATTAGGTGTTAAAGCGATTGATGATAAAACACTAGAAATTAAACTTAATCGTGAATTACCTTATTATCAAGAACTATTAACATTCGGATCATTCTTACCACAAAATGAGAAGTTCGTTAAAGAAAAAGGCGATAAGTACGGTACAACAGCAGAAGATACATTATATAACGGTCCGTTCACATTATCAGATTGGAAAACGGAAGATAATTATACATTGACTAAAAATAAAGAGTACTGGGATAAAGGTAACGTGAAGTTAGACAGCGTTAACTTTAAAGTAGTTAAAGAACCTCAAACAGCTTTAAGTATGTATAATGCTGGTGATGTTGATGAAGCTTTAATACCAGCTGAAAATGTTAAAAAATATAAAAAAGATAAAGCTTATAATACAGAACTTGAATCACGTGTTTACTTTATGAGATTGAACCAAAAAGATGTACCTGAATTTAAAAACAAAGATTTAAGAATGGCTATTGCACAATCAATTGATAGAGAACAATATGTTAAGAGTAATTTAAATAATGGTTCTAAAGCAGCAAAATCATTAGTACCTACTGAATTTGTAAAAGATACTAAAGGTGAAGATTATACTAAAGGCGTTAAGACTGAAAATAAATTTAACAAAAAAGAAGCTAAGAAACATTTAGAAGCTGCTAAAAAAGATCTTGGCAAAGATGAATTTACTTTTGAACTGTTAACGTTCGATCAAGATAATGCTAAAAAAGATGCAGAATATTTCAAAGAACAAATTGAACAAAATCTACCTGGCGTTAAAATTAAAGTTAAACAACAGCCATATAAACAAAAGTTAAAGCTTGAATCAAGTATGGATTATCAAATTGCGTTCGGTAGATGGGGCCCAGATTATCCAGATGCGATGACATTCCTAGAATTATTTACAAGTGATAATGTAATGAATGAAACGGGTTGGAAAAACAAAGAATATGATAATAAAATTGAAGACGCAGGAAATAAATTACTAGATAAAGAACAAAAACGTGTTGAAACAATGCAAGATGCTGAAACATTGCTGTTGGATGAAGCTGCAATTGTTCCAGTCTATCAACAAGGTAATGCGAGGTTAACACAAAGTTATGTAAAAGGTATTGAAAGACATAAGTTTGGTGGAGACACAGATTTAAAACATGCATATATTCAAAAGTAACAGATCGATAGTTTATATAAATAGAAAACTAGGGGGATGAGGTTACATGTCGAAAATGTTCAAATTTTTAGCAATGATGTTAACTGCAGTACTAGTATTAAGTGCTTGTTCATCAGGTGGAGGTAAAAAAGACTCTAAAAGTGATGAAGCATTAGATTTACAAATCAATGGTGACGTTCCAACAATGGATTCAGCAATGGCAACAGATGGTTTATCATTTGATATGTTTTTCCAAACTATGGAAGGACTATATACATTAGATAAAAACGATAAAGCAATACCAGCTGTAGCAAAAGGGGAACCTAAAATCACAAATGATGGTAAGAAATGGACTGTAAAATTAAGAGAAGATGCTAAATGGTCAAACGGAGATCCAGTAACTGCCAATGATTTCGTCTTCGCTTGGAGAAAAGTAGTGGATCCAGACACTGCATCAGAATATGCATATATTTTATATGATATAAAGAATGCTGAAGACATAAATAACGGTGACAAAAAGCCAGAAGAACTTGGCGTGAAAGCTGTAGATGATCATACTTTAGAATTTGAACTTACAAAATCATTACCATATTATAAAGAACTATTGTCATTCGGTACATTTATGCCACAAAATAAAAAGTTTGTTGTAAAACAAGGTGATAAATATGGTACAACTGTAAAATCAACTCTTTATAATGGTCCATTTAAAATGAGTGAATGGAAAACAGATGATAAAGTTACTTTAGAAAAAAATGATAAATATTGGGACAAAGATAAAGTTAAATTAGATAAAGTAAATTATAAAGTAGTTAAAGAAGCATCAACAGCTGTAAATTTATATGAAACTAATAAATTAGATATAGTAGATTTACCAGCCGAACAAGTGAAAAAATACAAAGACGATAAAGCATTTAATACTGAGTTAGATACTGTGACTTATTACTTTAAATTAAATGAAGATACAGTACCTGAATTTAAAAATCAAGACTTTAGATTAGCATTTGCAAAAGCAATTGATAAAGAAGCTTATGTAAAAAATAATTTAAATAACGGTTCAATTCCGAGTGATAATTTTGTGCCAAAAGACTTTGTTAAAGATAGCAAAGGTAAAGAATATCAAGATGGTGTGAAAAATACAAATCAATATAATGTTAAAGAAGCTAAAAAACATTTTGAAAAAGCTAAAAAAGCATTAGGTAAAGATAAATTCACTATAGAATTGATGACTTATGATAAAGATACAGCTAAAAGAGATGCTGAATACTTTAAAGAACAACTTGAGAAAAATTTAGAAGGCGTAACAATAAAAATTAAACAGCAACCATTTAAACAAAAACTTGATGTAGTATCAAAAGGACAATATGAAATGTCATTAGAAAACTGGATTCCAGATTATCCAGACCCAATGACATTCTTAGAGTTATATGTAACGGATGGCTCGCACAATAATACAGGATGGTCTAATAAAGAATACGACAAAATTATTAAAGCAGCTGATTCATCATTAGCAAGCAATCCTGACAAACGACTTTCTGAACTACAAAGAGCAGAAGGTATGTTATTAAATGAAGCGGGTATCGTTCCACTTTATCAAGTAGGCGTAGCTCAACTTCAAAAACCAAATGTTAAAAATGTAGTAAACCACCAATTCGGAGGCGTTTCTACTTTAAAAGAAGCATACATTGAGAAATAATAAATTAGAGAATCCACAGCGACATTGTTTATGTCACTGTGGATTTTTGTTTATTTATCAAGACATGGTCAACATGATAAATAGAAAGGCTGAATGTTGCAAGACAGGCCAAACATGATAAATAGAACGGTTGAATATTGCAAGACATGGTCAACATGATAAATAGAACGGCTGAATATTGCTAGTGGAGACCAACATGATAAATAGAGCGGCTGAATGTTGCAAGACAGGCTAAACATGATAAATAGAAAGGCTGAATGTTGCTAGTGGAGACCAACATGATAAATAGAGCGGCTGAATGTTGCAAGACAGGCTGAACATGATAAATAGAACGGTTGAATGTTGCAAGACAGGCCAAACATGATAAATAGAGCGTTCGAATGTTGCAAGACAGGCTAAACATGATAAATAGAGCGGTTGAACATTGCAAGACAGGCCAAACATGATAAATAGAACGGTTGAATATTGCAAGACAGGTCAAACATGATAAATAGAGCGACTGAACATTGCAAGACAGGGTAGACATGATAAATAGAACACATCCAATTACTACAATTTAATAATCTGATATATTACGACAAAATAAAGAAGATATTGAAACAATTAATTGCCCCAGTATCTTCTTTATTTTAATATTTACTTTCTTTTACGACCTAGACCCATAGCATTTTCCATCTTCTTCAATGTTTTATTAGCTACAAAGCTTGCTTTATCTCTACCTTTATCAAGGATTTCATCTAATACTTCTTTATTTTCATAGAAGTAATTAAATTTCTCTTGGAATTCTAATAGGAATTTTTTAACTTCTTCAGCTAAGTCTCCTTTAAAGTCTCCGTATCCTTTATCTTCATATTGAAGCTCAAGTTCTTCGATTGATTTGCTTGTAATACTTGAGTAGATGACTAATAAATTACTAATACCCGGTTTGTTTTCTTTATCATATTTAACGATGCCATCTGAGTCTGTTACCGCACTTTTAATTTTTTTGGCTGCAACGTTTGGTTCATCTAGTAAAGAAATAAAGTTTTTTTGATTGTCATCACTTTTACTCATTTTTTTAGTAGGGTCTTGTAAACTCATTATTCTAGCGCCAAATTTAGGCATATGAATAGCTGGTTTTGTTAACACGTCATTGTATTTAGAATTAAAACGGTCGACAACATTACGAGTTAGTTCTATATGTTGTTTTTGATCATCTCCAACAGGGACGATGTTTGTGTTATAGAGCACGATATCTGCTGCCATTAATGGTGGATAAGTTAATAAACCAGCAGGGATACCTTGTGTTTGCTTTTGTGCTTTATCTTTATATTGTGTCATTCTTTCTAATTCACCAATTGAAGTAATCGTAGTTAAAATCCAACCTGCTTGAATATGGGCTGGTACTTCTGATTGGATGAATAAAGTTACCTTTTCATGATCTAAACCTGATGCTAAATATATAGCAGCTAATTTACGCGTATTTTCTCTTAATTTAAGTCTGTCTTGAGGTACTGTTATAGCGTGTTGATCTACAATACAAAAAAAGCAGTCATAATCATGTTGAATCTCATTAAATTGTTTTAAAGCGCCAATATAATTACCTAAAGTTGGAATTCCACTTGGTTGGATGCCTGAAAATAAAGTTTCCATTAAATGTTGCCTCTTTTCTACAAAATTTCTTTATATCATTATAACAGTATTTTATTCATTTGTAAGTTGTGTTATTCTTAGTAGTAGATAAATATATTGTTTAAAGTAAATTCATCTATATTTTATGTGCTTTTTAATGAATTATTAGAAATTTCTCATTTAATTTTAATCTTTGAGTTATATAATATATTTATAGCAATTAGAAAAAGATTAAACCAAGTGAGCAACATATGTTTAACCTAGGGCTATATGGGGTATACATAACTAAGTGCATTTTATCTTATAAGTTCACTGACGTTTAACATAAATAATATTCAATTAGGAGAGTGAGATGTATGGTAACATTATTTACTTCACCAAGTTGCACATCTTGCCGTAAAGCGAAAGCATGGTTACAAGAACATGACATTCCGTATACGGAGCGTAATATTTTTTCAGAACACTTAACATTAGATGAAATTAAATCAATTTTAAAAATGACAGAAGATGGAACAGACGAAATCATTTCTACTCGTTCTAAAACTTATCAAAAATTAAATGTAGATATCGATGCATTACCTCTACAAGAATTATATACAATTATTCAAGATAATCCAGGTTTACTACGTCGTCCAATCATTTTAGATGACAAACGTTTACAAGTTGGATATAACGAAGATGAAATTCGTCGTTTCTTACCTAGAAAAGTACGTACGTTCCAACTATTGGAAGCACAACGTATGGTTGACTAATTTAGTCTAATATTAAATTTGTAGCTCCTGTTTACAGGGGCTATTTTTGTATAAAAAATTAAATGCGAATAGTTTAAACAAATTACTGTTAAAATGTATTTGTTTATAATACAATGAATGTACTATTCCTAGAGTAAGGGAGTGTGACATTATGAGAATAGAACGAATTGATGAAACAACTGTAAAATTATTTATAACTTATCAAGATATCGAAGCAAGAGGATTCAAACGAGAAGATTTATGGACAAACCGTAAACGAGGCGAAGAATTTTTCTGGTCTATGATGGATGAAATTAACGATGAAGAAGAATTCGTTGTTGAGGGGCCTTTATGGATTCAAGTGCATGCGTTTGAAAAGGGTGTTGAAGTAACAGTTTCTAAATCTAAAGGTGATGAACTGTTAAATATGACTGACGAGGAATCTAATGAGCAATTAGAATATCAAGTCAATGATTTCTTATCTCAAGCACTCGATTCTGACCAGAATATCGGAGAACTCTTAAATGATGGCAAAGAAGATGAAGAAAAACAATTTATTCCTAAAGACATCGGATTACTTGTTAGGTTTGAAGAGCTAGAAGATATTATCGAATATGCACATTATAATGAACATAAAGATATTGTATTTACAGACTTATTATATATGTTAGATAACAAATATTATTATTATGTACAATTTGATCAAATAGATAGTGAAGAAATTATTAATGATTTCTATGGGCAAATACTTGAATATGCAAATCCAACTCAAGTATCTAAATTATATCTAGATGATTATGCAAAAATTGTCATGAGTTATAATGTTATGGGTCAAGTAACAAGATATTTTGAACCGAAAAATTAAATAAGTAATTTTAGCACCTCTTTACGTTTTATATAGTAAAGAGGTGTTTTTATGTTAATAGGACTAAATCAAAATAGCGAACTCATATATGCGCAACATGCTAAATCACAAGAAATATATAAATGTCCTGAATGTTTATCAGAACTTATTTTGAAAAAGGGCAAACATATGGTAACCCATTTCGCACATAAAGCAAATAGTTATTGTATGAGAAATAGCTATAAGAAAGAGTCTTTAATGCATTTAGCCTCTAAACATCACATTTATTCACACTTGAATAATAAAGTGACAATAGATATGGAATATTATTTACCAGAAATTGATCAAATACCTGATATTATAATTAATAGAAATTTAATAGTTGAATTTCAATATTCTTCAATTAGTCTTGATTTATTAATGGATAGAACAGAAGGATTTAAAGCACTAAATATGAAGGTGATTTGGATAGGGAAAGATATAGATTATCGTAATGGAATAATGCATCTAAGTTATTTTGAAGCTGCATTAATCAATCACTGTGAAAGAACATTGATTACTTATAATCCTAATAATCAAATGTTAATTAGATATGAAAGGATTCAATCGCTTGATAAGCATACATTTATTGGTTTTAAAAAAGAAATTAAATGGGAAGACTTATTGAATAGCTATCATGTACAAGACGTTCCTAATTTATATTTATCAGATAGGGCATATGATAATTATTTATCTAAATGTAGAAAAAGTAGAAATGTGTTAGAACCTACACTTTCACTATTATATAACGCAAGGTTAATACATAAGAAGAGGCTACAAATAATAGGGGTAATTGTACCTGAACAAATATATTTCTTAACACATTGTATAACTTGGCAATCATATTTGTTTTATGAAATGGAGAAAAGAACGTTTACTTTTGAGAAATTCTATAATTTTATTGAATTTAGAACTTTTCATGATTATAGTTTTTCAAAAAAAGAAATACTATTAAAGGCGTTAAATTCATATATATCGATTATTCACCAAAAAGCTATATCACGTGCAAATTTGATTATTTAATGAGAAAATTATAAATATGAAATTCAAAGGAGGCTATTAATATGGCTAAGTTAATTACAAGGGAAGAACAGCAAGAACAATATACATGGGACCTTACAACTATTTTTGATTCAGATGAAGCATACGAAGAAGCTTTTAAAGAATTAGAAACATATTTAGGTAAAGAAGAACAATTCAAAGGACATTTGAAAGATAGTTCTGATACACTTTATCAAGCTTTATTCTTGGATAGTGAAATAGATGAGAAACTAGGTAAAGTTTACGTGTATGCACATTTAAAGCACGATCAAGATACGGCTAATGATAAATATGCTGGCTACGAAGCAAAAGCAGCTACATTAGCGAACAAGTTTGCTAGCGCATGGAGTTTTATATTACCAGAATTAATGTCTATAGATGAAGCAACATTGAATGAATTTGTCGCTTCTAATGATAATTTAAAGAGATATCAATTTGATATTGAGAAATTAAACAAAAAAAGACCACATATTTTAAGTGATAAAGAAGAAAAAATACTTGCAGAAGCAGGCGAGGCATTACAAACACCAAGTAACGTATTCGGCATGTTTAATAATGCAGATTTAGAATTTAAACCTGCTGTTGATAAAGATGGAAATGAACATGAATTAACACAAGGTACATATACTAAGTTGTTAGAGTCTGAAGACCGCATTTTAAGAAAGTCAGCTTATGATAACGTATATGATGCGTATGGTAGCCATAACAACACTTTAACTGCTACATTAAGTGGTAAAGTTAAGACTGCAATATTCAGTTCTAAAGTGCGTCAATATCAATCAGCTAGGGAACAAGCATTATCCAACAACTTTATCCCTGAAGAAGTATATGATAACTTAATTGAAACTGTACATAAGTATTTACCATTGTTACATCGCTACACTGAACTTAGAAAAGAGTTGTTAGGTTTAGATGAAATGCATATGTACGATATGTACACTCCACTAGTTAAGAACTCATCATTTGAAATGCCTTATGAAGAAGCTAAAGACTGGATGGTTAAAGCTTTACAACCGATGGGTAAAGAATATATCGAAGTTGTAGAAGAAGGACTAAATAATAGATGGGTAGATGTGTATGAGAATAAAGGTAAACGTTCAGGAGGTTATTCTTCAGGCGCACATTTAACCAATCCTTTCATATTATTAAACTGGTCAGATTCAATTTCTGATTTATTTACACTTATTCATGAATTTGGACATTCAGCTCACAGTTACTTTAGTAGAAAGCATCAACAATCAAATGAAAGTGATTATTCAATTTTTGTTGCTGAAGTTGCATCTACAACAAATGAAGCACTATTAAGTGAATATATGGATAAGAATTTAGAAGATCCAGAAAAACGTAAATATTTATTGAACCAAGAGTTAGAAAGATTCAGAGCTACATTATTTAGACAAACAATGTTTGCTGAATTTGAATATTTAATACACAAAATTGTAGAAGATGGTGAACCTTTAACGTCTGAACGATTAAATACTGAGTATGCTGAACTAAATAAAAAGTATTTTGGTGATTCAGTTGTAACAGATGATAATATATCTAAAGAATGGTCACGTATACCTCATTTCTATTATAATTTCTATGTTTATCAATATGCGACAGGCTATAGTGCTGCACAAGCATTAAGTAAACAAATATTAGATGAAGGTGAGCCTGCAGTTAAAAGATATATTAATGAATTCTTAAAAGCAGGTAGTTCTGATTATCCTATTGAAGTATTGAAAAAAGCAGGAGTTGATATGACTTCTAAACAGCCTATAGAAGAGGCGATGGAAGTCTTTGAACAAAAATTAAATGCTTTTGAGAAACTCGTAAAAGAGAATTAATTTTATGTACACGTTTCCAATATGACAACTGTGTGACAAATAAAAAAACCGATGTTTTTTGTTGAATTTAGTGTCCATAGCATGTTATATTTTATACATGAAATTAATCACATAACAAACATACCCCTTTGTTTGAAGTGAAAAATTTCTCCCATCCCCTTTGTTTAAGCACCGTGTAATCAGACACGGTGCTTTTTTATTTATTTGTTCATAGTTAACATCCCAAAAGTTATCTATTAAATGCTAAATAGAAGTCAATTGGACTTTTATTTAGACAAGTAGTGTATGACAGTTAAATTTATACACATAAAAATCCCAATCCGTTAAATTTTCGGATTGGGATTTTTTTTATTTAGTCTTCTTGAATTTCCAAAAGTCACCATGTGCAGAATCTTGTTGTTCGATATAATTTTGTAATTGTAGTTTTTTTAATTCTCTTTTAACAATTTTTTCTGGCCATTCATATATTGTCGCTATTTCTTGTTCAGAAATAATGCTTTGCGATTGTATATAATCTATTAGCTTAGGAGGTAGTTGTTTTTCAACTTCGGTTCCAATAAGTTCTTGAATAATATACGTATATATATGATATGGGTAAATACCTTCTACTTTGAGTCCTTCTGAATGCACATCTTCATTAAAGAAAACAAGTGATGGTGTCATATTAATATCCATCTCTCTAGCGATGTGTAAATCAGTTTGTAAACTTTCAGTAAGTGAGTGCTCTTTTAAATCTTTAATAAATACCGGTAAGTCAATTCCTGATTTATATGCACACTTTCTAATTAATTCCGATGTTATGATTTTTTCATGAGGTATGATTTCATTCTGAACTAAATTTAAAAATCTACTCGCTCTATTATGTCCTTGTAATTCTGCTGCTTTAAAAGCTAAAGCTACATTATCAAATTCACATGTACTTTGAGCCTGACATTTAGTTAAAACTTGGAGAGAGGGGTTCAAAATCTGACGAATTTTAACATATTTTTGATATTCAATTTTTAACTTTGCTAATTTAGATGATAGATTAAAACAGTCTTCGCAAAATGGATCGAAAAATGAATAAATTTCGATTTTGCTTACTGGTGATAAATCTATGTTATTTTGTTCATTAGCATGGATTAATCTTAATTCTTCGGCCATATTATCCACCTTCAACTATATTAAGCGTTAACCATGTGATTTGCAGTTAGCTTGAGTCTTTCATATAAATATTCTTGTACATCTTCATTTAACTGAGAGCTGGTAATTGCTTCTCGCATATTTTCTAACCAAGCATCTCTTTCTTTATCCGTAATTCTGAAAGGTAAGTGACGTTGACGTAACATTGGATGACCATGTTCTTCAGTATATAATGAAGGACCACCCAGAAATTGTGTTAAAAATTGCTTCTGTTTACGACTCGTTTCTGCAAAGTCACCAGGGAAAAGATGATTAATCCGATTATCTTTTTCAACTAGATAATAAAAGTGATCAATCATGTCGTACAAATCTTGGGGGTTGATTACTTCATATGGGGTCATAATTTCACCTTTTCTTGCTTATTTCAATATCGATAATATTAATATAACATGTTCATAAATTTTTAAAAGTATTTCGACTTGTAACGAAAATGAATTCATGTTGTTCTGCTTTGCGCATCAAAGAACCGTTTCACTTTATTATCAGGGACTTCTCTGGATATATTCAAGGTTCCTAATATATCGTTGAAAGCGATTTCGCCTTGAGTAAAGTCTGTTACTTCAAATTCAAGTTCATAATCCTCAATTCCTAAATAAATACTATGATCTAAGACTAATAAACCAGATTTCAATTTCTTTTCAAGTCTATAAGTTGTTAAATCACCAAGAAGACGAAGTTCAGATAACGGTATATTATGCTCAGTTAATATTTTAGTAATATTTTCTGGAAGAATTTGTATGTCTATTGGACGGTTTTGTTCGGGTAAGCTATCTATCACTTCATTATATTCTAATAGACCGACTTCTTGCGGAACTTTTAATGTTAATTCATAATCATTGTTTTTTTCACGAATCCTTAAAGCCATTTTATTTGAAATAATTTCATGATTTGGTGTGTCTATATAGTAATTAGTTTGTTTAAAGGGTTCACTTTGTTTAAAATAATATTGTTTGATTAGTTTATATTCATCAATAG
>NZ_RXWZ01000043.1 GCF_003970575.1 Mammaliicoccus fleurettii | reverse complement strand
AAAGAATACTGAAAATATATATGATCTTTATAAAGAATTCTATATTTTTTCATTTGATAAAAAATATTCAGTTAGTTTCATGAATAGGAATAATAGAAATGTAAACCATTTGCTAATTACAAATTATCAAATTTAACTACAAACCCCAATCAATGTTATAATTATTATAATTAAACATTTAGGGGTGAAAGTAGTGGATAGATTATATGAACGAGATGTGCCAAGAGTAATAAGAAAATTATTGGATATTTATGGTGAATTGACAACAGCAGAAGTAATTAAACATATCAACGAAGTATATACACCTACAGGAATTGATTTGGAACCAATATCTAATCGTAATGACACTACATATACTCAAACAATTCGGAATCTTGCACTTCATAAAAGAGAACAATTAAAGACCGGAGATATTGCTTTTCCAGAAGGTGTTATATTAAGTATGGATGACACTAAAAACAAAGATAAGTATAAATACACGCTTGCAATAGTAGGTACAGATAGTAAGCCAAGTACTCCACTAAGCAGTGATCAACTAGAACAGCGACGTATAAAAGGTGAAAATTTCATTGGTAGAAAAGTTAATTTTGAAGATATCCACACTAAAAATAGCGAACTTGGACTTCTAGGTGAACAATTTGTGATTTCTTTGGAACTTGAAAAAGCGGAAAAACTTGGATTATCAGAAATGGTTGCTCACACTTCTCAAGATGAAGGTGATGGTACTGGTTATGATATCGCTTCTATTGATGAAAATGGAAAACCAATTTTTATAGAGGTAAAAACTACAACAGGTAATGAAGAAACTCCTTTTTACATGTCAGAAAATGAACTTAACTTTTTTAAAATATATCAAGATGAAGTTTTTTTATACAGAATTTTTAATTTTGATAAAGTAAACAAAACTGGTGAACTAAAAGTTTACGAGGCAAATGAAATACTTTCTAGTTTCAACTTTAGACCTAATGGTTATAAAGTTTCAAAAAATTAGATACCATTTAAAAATCAGACATACATCAAATGTATGTCTGATTTTTTTTACAAAAAATGTGATGTGATAAAAAAAACCGCATCATTTATGATACGCTTCCCCTCGCATTATCTTAAATGCTCTATATACTTGCTCCATCAACACGACTTTCATCATTTGATGTGGGAATGTCATTTTGCTGAATGATAGTGCGTAGTTGCTGCGTTTTAATACTTTGCTATGTAATCCGTTTGATCCGCCGATGATAAATGTGATGTGTGAGTTTCCTCTTGTAATCAGGCTATCGATTTCTTTACTGAGTTGTTCGCTTGTGAGCATTTTACCTTGTATTTCCAGGGTAATAACGTAACTGTCTTGTTTGATTTTAGACATGATTCTGTCCGCTTCTTTTTCCTTCACGATTTCTATGTCTTTTTCACTCATATTGTCTGGTGCTTTTTCGTCTGCTACTTCGATTAATTCAGTTTTGGTATAGGCACCTAGTCTTTTATTATATTCTTCTACGGCTTGTTTCCAGTATTTCTCTTTTAGTTTGCCGACTGTTATGATTGTTATTTTCATCATTATCCACCTTTATTCATTATCTTAAAAGTTATCCACAAGTTATTAACTTATACACAGTTTTATTTCTTATTATATCAACAATCGAAAATTTGTGAATGTTTTCTTAATATTTAGTTGTTTATTTTTATACATTTTGTTGTGATTTATCCACTGAATTATATACATTGTGGATAAATCAGTGGATAACCTACTTACTTATACACAGATTGTGGACAGTTGTGTATAACTGTGGGTATATATGTGTATAAACTAAAAAGATATCCCCAATTCTGAAATTGGGGATATCTTTTGTTTATATATAATATATTGGTGTTGCTTTTTCTTTATCTGTGTCACACAATATGACTTCTTTATTTGTATCTATATCATTTTCATTTAATACTTGTCCTACGCTCATTCTTGCTAAGTCTTTCATATTATTATCTAGACTTAAGTGAGATAGATAAATACGTTTCGTACTTCCTGTTATCACATCACACATGGCATATGCTGCATCTTCATTTGATACGTGACCCATATCACTTAATATACGTTGTTTGGTCTTCCATGGGTATCTACCCATTCTTAACATATCTACATCGTGATTGCTTTCAAATACAAATGCATCACTTCCATGTATCATACCTTTCATTCTGTCTGACACGTATCCTGTATCTGTAATCATTGTTAATTTCTTATAGTCATGATTAAAGATGTAGAATTGTGGATCTATTGCATCATGTGACACACTGAATGATTCAATATCAATACCTGCTAATGTCTTTGTTTCATTTGGTTCAAAGTTGAACTTTTGATCAAGTGGTATATTTTTATCTTTAGCATCTATCATTTGCCATGTCTTCTTGTTGGCATAGATAGGTAATTTATACTTTCTTGCAAGCACACCTAATCCTTTTATGTGATCGATATGTTCGTGGGTTACTAAGATGCCTTCTAAGTCGCTGATATTACGGTCTATTTGTTGAAACAGGCCTTCTAATTTTTTACCTGTTAATCCAGCGTCTACGAGTAGGCTTCCATTATCTGATTCTATATAAGTGGCATTTCCTGTACTGCCACTTGCGAGTACGCTCATTGCGATCACAAGTGTTCATCTCCTTTAATTACTGCTTCTCTTAAGATTCTTCTAGTACGGTTGATTCAGGTTTGATTGCATCGATGTACAATACTTTTGTTTTACTTTTGCCGTCTTCTTCGGATTTAATTTTCACTTCCCATGAAGGTACTAGTACTTGTCCTCCAATTTCTTTAACGACACTGTAATAACCTAATCTCATGGATTCTACTTTATCACCTTTTTTTAGGTATGTGTTGTAATACAATGTTTCTAAAGCTGTCTTAGGGTTTACAATTTTTTGCTTATTGTTATTATCTCCATTACCAGGTTTAAGTTTATCTAAATATGTTTGTGTATATTTATTTGCTTTACCGTTTTCCATTTCAAAGACGATTTGACCTTTACTATTATTTAGTATTGGCAAATCTTCATAATTTTGTTCGTAGACTACTTTATTTTTATTCGAGTTGTTGTTCTGATATTGATATTCTTTACCTTTAAAAGATTCTTTGTTGATAAAGTTTTTGAACGATTCTTGTTTACTATCTTTATCTAGATCTACATTTATATCTTTATTAATCTGTGTGTCTTTTTCAGTTAGTGAATACACACCTTCAAGCTCATCAGCATTAAATGACTTACTGCTTCCTGTTATAGCTTGCATTTCTTTATCTTTATAATCTGGTAACTGTGGAATATCTATTCCTTCTTTTGAAAAGTTTACCTCTGATTGTGCATTAGATTCTTGGACTATCGAGTTGTTCACTTTATTAAAGTAAAC
Source organism: Mammaliicoccus fleurettii (assembly GCF_003970575.1). Taxonomy (GTDB): domain Bacteria; phylum Bacillota; class Bacilli; order Staphylococcales; family Staphylococcaceae; genus Mammaliicoccus; species Mammaliicoccus fleurettii. The sequence continues at coordinate 58,275 of NZ_RXWZ01000043.1, read as the reverse complement.
AACAACTAATCCAATGTTGATTAGAATGAACACAATAATGAAGAGTGACTTGGCATGTTTCCAATCCATTAAGCTAGCCCTCCATTCTCGTATCTTTTCCATTCATCGTCATATTTAATGTACCATTTTGGCGTGAATTCAATTGTATATTGTAAGTTATCAAGTTCATCATTTGGTAATGATAAATCATATCCAATTGCCATATTCGTAACTTTATTGAAATCTATTTCTCCATTAGAAGCTAAACCATATCTAACTTCTTCAGATGATGGTAATTCATCTGCTTCTTTTTTAGATGGTACAGCTACACCAGTTGTAATCAAGCCTCTGTTGTATTCATTAATGGCATTTCTACCCCACACAGCTTCAATTGAAGATAACTTATCATCATTAAATACTGGGTAGTTGTTTAAGAACATTTGGTAATCTATTTTACCTGTCTTTTGATCTGTATTAAATAATCGGAATTCATCAGTATACCCTGCATGTTCATTAATAAATTTAAATGAATTCGTAATAGACTTAGAAATATCTTTTTGCTGATTTTCATCTTCGGATAAATTTGTATAACGGTATGTTTGCTTCTCTTCGTTTACTGTAGAAATACCCGTGTTATTATTATACGTTGAAACTTGATCTTCGTTACTACGCGCAATAACAGAATCTCCAAGAATGACATCATTTAAATCAGATACAGATATTTTGTTAGTCACATAACGATATACATTCATGCTATAAGCATTTTCAGGTGCATAAATTTGATTAATTTCATTCGTCGTTGTTTCATTCGTAATAATGCCTGTATAAGGTTTTAAATCTTTCGCAACTTCTTTATTCATTTGATCAAATTTATGACTTTTCATCGTTGTCTGTAACTTTACTGCTTTTTGCTTATTCTCACTTAACAAATAAACATTCGCTTCATTTGTTGACTTCGTATCTACTAAAATTCTATCAAAATTAACACTAGGATAATAACTCATATTCATACCTAATACTTGATTCAAATACATTTCACTAGGGACACTGTCAGGGAAGTCTAAAATTGTATAGCGTTCAGATAAATCTTCAAGTTGCACAACTGACTCGCTACTTAAGACATCTACCTTCTTAACTTCTTTACTCAACATTTGATCCGTTACCTTTTTGATATCTTTCATATTAGACGTCCCTTTCACGTCCGTACCATTACGATTAATCATTCTAAAAGGCATAATCACACTATCGATAGGCTTACTAATCTTAGGTCCAATAGAAGGTGTATCAGCATTAACATCCGTTTCCAAGTCAGTCAATTCAGGTGTAAATGTCCATATACGGTATGTCATAAACACACTAATTAGAACGAGGATTATGAGAATAGCAGATTTAATAACTTCTCTATTACGCATCCCAATCACCAAACTCATCTTCTATGAATTCACATGGCAAAGTAATATAAATGGATGTGCCTTGACCTTCTTTACTATTCGCCCATATTCTACCTTTATGTGCTTCTACGATTTCTTTAGTAATCGCTAAACCTAATCCAGTGCCGCCCATCTTACGTGCTCTTGCTTTATCTACTCTATAAAATCGATCAAATATTTTATCAACTTTATTAACTGGAATACCGATACCATTATCTTTAATCTGTATCGTCATTCTGTTATATAACGTATTTTGTTTCACATGAAACTCTACACGTTTATGAGATTCTTGAGAATATTTAATCGCATTTGTAATAACATTATCAAACACTTGAGTCATTTTATCAGGATCGATTTCAACAAATAATCCTTTAACAGGTATGTCACGTATAAACGTTACATTCTTACCTTGAGTCATTTCATGTCTATTGATAATTTTATTAATGAACATATTAAAGTCAATTAACTCTGAATTCATCTGATCACTCGAGCTATCCATTTTAGATAGTTGTAATAGATCGTTAACTAAACGAATCATACGATCTGTTTCTTCACGCGTAACATTTAAGAATGTTGGCGCAACTTCTGGATCACGCCAAGCCCCTTCTTCTAGTGCTTCTATATAACTTCTCATTGATGTTAATGGCGTACGTAATTCATGTGAAACATTCGCAACAAATTCGCGTCGTTCATTTTCTAGAATGTGTTGTTCAGTAACATCGTGTAATACCGCAATATAACCATTTATAAAGCCTGTATCTTGTATGATTGTACTGAAGTTAACACGAGCGATTATGCCTTCTTCTTCGTTTACATCAATAATGAAGCTATCATTATTCTCCTGTAAATCATCTAATGAATAATTATCATCAATATTAAGAATGTCTAGTATATGTTTAGCTTCTACATCTGAACGCTCTAAACCTAACATTTTAAGCGCCATTTCATTGATAATACGTACACGACCACGTCTGTCTGTCGCTAATACACCATCACTCATATGTGTAATAACTGAATCAAGTCGTCGTTTCTCACTTTCAGTATTCGCTTGAGCTTCTTGTACACGCTTCGATAAATTATTGAATGAAAGTGCAAGTTCGCCAATTTCATCATTCCCATATATTTTAACGCGCTGTGTATAGTTACCTTTAGACATTTCTAAAGTTTGGTTACGCATATCTGATATTGGTTTCGTAATTGTTCTCGCAATAAAGAAACCGAGCACAATTGTGATCAATAATGAGATTGCTGTACCTATAATGAAAATTTGGTTAATGTTGTTTAACTGTTCATATACAGAATCAATATCTGATTCTACATAAATATCCCCAACAACTTTACCTTCGTATTCAACAGGTTTATTTTTAATCCATACTCGGTTACTATCCGAGGAATCATTTTTCAAAACGATTTTATCATTTGCTTTGCCTAATGATAACGCCTTTTTTACAGAGCTATCGTTTACTTTTTGATTGACGGTATTTTGATTTGTAGCTTTAGATGTCGCAACGATGATTTGATCTTGGTCAATAAACCTAATCTCATCAATTTCAGTTCGGTTTGCGTAGTCATCTAATATACTTTGTATCTCTTTTTGGAAGTTCCGATTAGGATCTTCTGAATTGTACGTTTTCTTTATGTTGTAATTAATCTGTTTCACGTGTTGTTCAATGTTCGTCTTGAAGTTACGTGTTAGTTCCTTCTCAAGGCTGTTTGTAAAATATAAACCGATAATTTGCATACCAATAATGATTAATAAAACATAAATGACGACAAGTTTAATGTGTAAGGACTGAAATTTCTTTAGCCAATTCATATGATCAGCCTACTCTTGCGTTTGTAGGAAATAACCCACACCCCTACGCGTAACGATATATTCTGGGTGAGATGCATCGTCTTCGATTTTTTCACGTAGTCGACGTATTGTCACGTCAACAGTACGCACATCACCGAAATAATCATAACCCCACACTGTTTGAAGTAAGTGTTCACGCGTCATAACTTGTCCAATATGTTTAGCTAAGTAATGGAATAATTCAAACTCACGATGTGTTAATTCGATATCCACACCACGTTTTTTAATTGAATATGCATCCGGGTATACTGTAATATCTTTAATAACAATTTCATTTGTTTCTTCATCTTCAGTTTGAGTAGGTTGTGAATAATGTCTACGCAAGTTCGCTTTAACACGGGCAATCAATTCACGTGTTGAAAATGGTTTAGTTACATAATCATCTGCACCAAGCTCAAGACCTAAAACTTTATCAATTTCTGAGTCTTTAGCTGTTAACATAATGATTGGCATTTCAAATTTCTTACGAACCTCTCGACATACTTCCATGCCATCTCTACCAGGTAACATAATATCTAAGAGCACTATGTCTGGTTCTTCTGCATATATTAAATCTACTGCGTCATCACCGTCATACGCGCAATAAACATCATAACCTTCTTTTTTTAAGTTAAATTCAAGTATATCTGCAATTGGTTTTTCATCATCAACGACTACTATTTTTCTAGCCATGCTATTTACCTCATTTCTTTTTGAAAATAAGTATCTTCAAGCACACAATTGTGCATGATATCCTATACTATAATTTAACACTATTTGTCCATTAATTCTATTGTTTGATGTTATTCTATAATTGAACAACAAAAAAATGCTTATCGTTATTACGATAAGCATTAAAAGCGGTCCCGACGGGAATCGAACCCGCGATCTCCTGCGTGACAGGCAGGCATGTTAACCGCTACACCACGGGACCTTATATGTATATAATTTAGATGGTGACCCCTACGGGACTCGAACCCGTGTTACCGCCGTGAAAGGGCGGTGTCTTAACCGCTTGACCAAGGGGCCTATATTAGACACAAGATTGATTATAGCATGACTATTATACAGAAGACAAGATTTTATTTTAAATTTTTTATATAATATAAAATAGAAGTAATAAAAAGGGATGATGATATGGAGCAAGCGCAAGTTATTAAAAAAGGACACCGTAAATTAAGTAAAGGAGAAATCCTTAAACGGTTCATTTTTATCACAATCGGGAGTGTTTTAATGGGTGTCGGGTTAGAACTATTCCTAGTACCAAACAAATTACTCGATGGAGGAATTGTAGGGATTGCGATTATTTTAAGCCATTTAACAAATTTGAAACTCGGACTATTTATATTCTTACTAAATATCCCCTTTTTCTTTTTAGGTTATAAACAAATTGGTAAAACATTCACGATTTCAACAATATATGCCATAACAGTCTTATCAATTACAACTGCTTATTTACATCATTTTGACCCATTTATCAAAGAGACATTTCTAGTTACTATTTTCGGTGGGGCAATTATAGGACTAGGCGTCGGTCTAGTTATTAGATATGGTGGATCTTTAGATGGATCAGAAATCAGTGCAATATTGATAAGTAGTAAAGCACCGTTTTCAGTCGGAGAAATCGTGATGCTTATTAATTGTTTCATATTCACAGCTGCAGGCTTTGTATTCAACTGGGAGTCAGCTATGTTTTCGGTTATAGCATATTTTATAGCAGCTAAGATGATTGACGTGACAGTACAAGGATTTGATGAATCTAAAGCAGTATGGATAATCAGTGATACATATCGAGACATAGGAGAAGCAATCAACGACCGTCTAGGTAGAGGTGTTACATACCTTAATGGAGAAGGCGCATATACAGGAGAAGATAAAAAAGTAGTGTTCTGCGTAATCACACGATTAGAAGAATCTAAATTAAAGGATATTGTTACAGAAATAGACAATACAGCATTCCTATCAATAGGAGATGTTAGCGAAGTAAAAGGTGGACGCTTTAAAAAAAGAGAAATCCATTAACAAATTGACTAAAAACGCATGAGAATTAATGATTACACTATCGTTTTTTTAGACATCTATGTGAGCGGGTAGTCTAAAGAATGGTTAGTTACATAGTAGATGGTTGAGATTCATGTCTACAGTCATAGTTGTTCTTACAAATTGAGTTCTTGTGCTTTTTTATTCCAATTTTATGTAGTGATTAATATATTATGAGAAATACAGGCCGATAAATATTTTTATCGGCCTGTATTTTTGATTTTCGGGTCGCTATTTATTTTTATCGGCCTGTATTTTCGATTTTCGGGTCGCTATTTATTTTTATCGGCCTGTATTTCTCGTTTTCGGGTCGCTATTTATTTTTATCGGTCCGTATTTCTCATTTCTGGACCGCTATTTATTTTTATCGGTCCGTATTTCTCATTTCTGGACCGCTATTTATTTTTATCGGTCCGTATTTCTCATTTCTGGACCGGTATTTTTATTTATCGGTCCGTATTTCTCATTTCTGGACCGCTATTTATTTTTATCGGTCCAGAAACACTAAATACGTCTTATCCAAACAAAAAAGAAGCAATTCAGCTATATGCTGAATTGCCTCCTACTTTATCTATATAAAAACTTAGTTCCATAAGTTTTCTAATAAGTTTGTTTGGTTTCTATCTGGTCCTACTGAGAAGATAGAAATTTTCACGTTACATAATTCAGAGATGCGTTCTAAGTAACGACGTGCGTTATCTGGTAGTTCATCTAATGAACGACAACTTGTAATGTCTTCTTCCCAACCTGGTAGTTCTTCGAAGATTGGTTTACAACGTTCTAATTCGTTTAAGTTTGCTGGGTATTCTGTAATTTCTACGCCATCAATTTCATATGCTGTACAAATTTTAACTGTTTTAAGTCCTGTTAATACATCAATTGAGTTGATTGATAAGTCTGTAATACCACTTACACGACGTGAGTGACGTAATACTACTGAGTCAAACCAACCTACACGACGAGGACGTCCTGTTGTTGTACCGTATTCACGACCTACTTCACGGATATGATGACCATCTTCATCAAATAGTTCTGTTGGGAATGGACCGTCTCCTACACGTGATGTATAAGCTTTACATACACCGATAACTTTTGATACGTATGTTGGACCAACTCCGCCACCTACTGTAACGTTACCAGCAATTGGATTACTTGAAGTTACGAATGGATATGTACCATGATCGATGTCTAACATAACACCTTGTGCACCTTCAAATAAAACTTTTTCTTCGTTTACGAAAGCATCGTCTAATAATTTAGCTGTGTCAGTAACGTAATCTTTCAAACGTTGACCTGCAGCAAAATATGTTTCAAAGATTTCTTCAAAAGTGAAACCTTCAGCATTGAACATTTTTTCAAATAGTTCATTTTTATATTCAAGATTATTTTTTAAAAGCTTTTCAAATGTTTCTTTATCTAATAAATCAGCCATACGAATACCGATACGTTGTGCTTTGTCTACATAAGCTGGACCGATACCTTTTTTAGTTGTACCAATTTTGTTATCACCGCGTTTTTCTTCTTCTAGTTCATCTTGTTTTAAATGATATGGCAAGATTACTTGTGCACGGTTAGAAATTCTCAAGTTGTTTGTTTCAACTCCGCGTTCGTTTAAAGCATCTAATTCTTTTAATAAAGCTACTGGATCAACTACTACGCCATTACCGATAACACTTGATTTCTCTTTATAAAATATACCTGATGGTACTAAGTGTAATTTATAAGTTTCTCCATCAAATTTTATTGTATGACCTGCATTGTTACCGCCTGAAAAACGTGCAATAACGTTTGCATCCTCTGCTAAGAAATCTGTAATTTTACCTTTACCTTCGTCTCCCCATTGCGTCCCAACTACTACGATTGATGACATGTGAGCACCTCCGCTTTTTCTCATTAACCATTAAGTATTCTATCAGTCCTATAACTAAATTGCAAACTAAAAACGAACATTAGTCATGAGTGTTTTTTTACATTTTGTAATCACATCACAATGTCTAATAAACGCCTTAACCATAGTAATTAAAAGGTTTTTAACCAAAATCACTAACTATAAAAACACAAACATAAAGAAATAATAGTGTCTTTACACAAAACAAAAGACGTACATTATAATAGAAAGTCCTATAAATGTACGTCTTTAAGCCTAAAAACTTTTTTATCCAAATTCCATTCCTGCATGTTGATAATCGATATCTGTGAATTTGTTGTATTGTTTCATGAAATGCAGTTTAACTGTGCCGGTTGGACCGTTACGTTGTTTAGCAATGATAATTTCTATTTCACCATTATCATCTTGTGCACCAGCATCAACTGCTTCACCATCTTCGTCTTCTCCGCCTCTTGAATAATAATCATCTCTATACAAGAAGGCAACAATATCAGCATCTTGCTCAATAGAACCTGATTCACGAATATCACTCATCATCGGTCTCTTATCTTGTCTTTGCTCAACGCCACGAGATAATTGACTTAATGCGATAACTGGACACTCTAATTCCCTTGCTATTGCTTTAAGCATACGAGATATTTCAGATACTTCTTGTTGTCTATTATCTGAACTTCGTGAACCACTACCTTGAATTAACTGTAAGTAGTCAATCACAATCATATCTAAGCCATGCTCTTGTTTCAGTCTACGACATTTTGCACGAATATCCGTTATACGAATACCTGGTGTATCATCAATAAATATTTTTGTACGAGACAATTTACCTACTGCAACTGTAAATCTGCTCCAGTCTTCTTCTGTCATAGAACCTGTACGCAATCTATTTGAATCGACATTACCCGTACTACAAATCATACGTGTTGCCAGCTGATCTGCACCCATTTCGAGTGAGAAGATTCCAACAGAGTATAAATCTTGATGTGTTGCTACTTGTTGAGCAATATTTAATGCGAAGGCAGTCTTACCGACAGAAGGACGTGCCGCAATAATAATTAAATCATTGCGGTTAAATCCTGCTGTCATTTGGTCTAAATCTCTATATCCTGTTGGTATTCCTGGCGTTTGACCACTGTTTTGGTCTAGTTGCTCAGCATTATCAAATACTATACTTAAGACATCTTTTATGTCTTTGAATCCTTCTGTACCTCTTGAAGCAGAAATTTCTAATATTCTTTTTTCTGCGTCACCTAACAACGATTCTAAATCAAGCTCTGGATTATACCCATCTTCAGCAATACTATCTGCTACACGAATCAATTGACGTTTCACTGCATGTTTAAACACTATATCTATGTAGAAATGAATATTTCTAGTTGTTGGGACATTGTTTGCTAATTCAGCTAAGTATGCTGGGCCACCCGCTTCTTCTAACAAAGATTCAGCTGCTAACTCATCCATCAGTGTTACCGAATCAATTTCTTTATTCTGCTCACTTAACATCAACATTGCTCTAAAGATATGTTGGTGATTTGCACGATAGAAAGCTTCAGGTATTAATGTTTCACCTGTTGAGTTAATCAGTTCAGGATCAATCAAGATTGCACCGATAACAGATTGTTCAGCCTCTATACTATGGGGCATTTGTTTCGCATTCATCATATTATCCATACCATCCATACTGATTACTCCTTTCCGTTTTTAATATTTTTTATTATAACGCATTAAAATAGGTCGGTAAATCAAATACCGACCATTTTAATGGATTACTTAAGCTTCAACAACGTGTACTTTTAATGTTCCAGAAACTTTATTATGAAGTTTAATAGGAACATTTGTATAACCTAAACTATGAATGCCATTAGGTAAGTCCATTTTGCGTTTATCTACTTTAATTTGGTGTTGTTTTTCTAATGCTTGTGTAATTTGTTTAGTACTTACTGAACCAAACAATTTACCACCTTCACCTGTTTTAGCAGAAATTTCAACTTCTAATTCTTTTAATTTTTCTGCAAGTGCTTTTGCATCATCTATTTCTTGTTGTTTCAACTCTTCTTGGCGTTTATTTTGTTGTTCTAATTGTTTCATATTACCTGGAGTTGCTTCAACAGCAAAATTATTTTTTATTAAGTAATTTTGACCATAGCCTACTGGTACGTCTTTTACTTCGCCTTTTTTACCTTTACCTTTAACGTCTTGTGTGAAAATAACTTTCATTATTCTTCCACTCCTTTTTCGTCTGATTCAACAACCTTAATTAATTCTTCGATTGCTTTCTCTACTGATGTATTTTTAATTTGTGTTGCGGCATTTGATAAATGACCGCCTCCACCTAATGCTTCCATTGTTAATTGTACATTCACTTCACCTAACGAGCGTGCGGAAATACCAATTGTATCTTCAGATCGTCTTGCTACTACGTAAGATGCTTCCACACCTTCTAAGCCTAGCAACTCATCTGCAGCCTGTGCAACTGTAACAGGGTGATAAGTTTGATGATCTTCTCCATGAGCAATTGCGACACCATTGCGTAACAGTTTAACTGTCTTAATTAAATCCGAACGTTTAATGTACGTATCTATATCATCTTTTAAGAAATGCTGACAAAGAATTGTATCTGCGCCATGACTTCTTAAAAAGCTTGCTGCATCAAATGTTCGTGATCCAGTTCTTAACGTAAAGTTACGTGTATCAACTATAATACCTGCTAACATGATGGTTGATTCTATTCTTGTTAAACGATGTTCTGTTGGTTGATATTCAAGCAATTCAGTTACAAGTTCAGCAGTTGAACTTGCGTAAGGCTCCATATAAACAAGTAGCGGACTAGATATAATGCTTTCTCCTCGACGATGATGGTCGATCACTACTTTTCTATTTGCTTTATTCAACAAATTCTCATCTATTACTAGTTCTGGTTTATGCGTGTCTACAACTACTAGCGTTGTGCGTGGTGTCATTTCATGCCATGCTTCTTCTGAAGTAATAAATCTTTCCTTAAGGTCAGGCTTCTCGTCTATTTCAGTCATAACACGTTCTAATGTACTATCAATATCAGAGTCATTCAACACAATATAAGACTCTAAATTATTCATTTTGGCTATACGAGAAACACCGATTGCTGCACCGATTGCATCCATATCAGGTGATTTATGACCCATAATAATAACCTTGTCACCTTCAATTAAGATATCTCTTAATGCATGTGAAATAACACGGGCACGGACTCTTGTTCTTTTTTCCATTGGGTCTGTTTTACCGCCATAAAATCTCACATTACCATTACTATTCTTAATTGCAACTTGGTCTCCACCACGTCCGAGCGCTAAGTCTAAACTTGATTGTGATAGTTCACCTAATTCAATTAAGTTCTCACTACCTTCACCAATACCGATACTCAATGTTAACTGGTGTCCAATTTCTCTTGTTCTATCTCTTAAGTCATCTAATAAATTGAACTTCAATGTTTCAATATCTTCTAGAATACTGTTATTTAATAATGCTATAAATTGATCAGAACTATATCGTTTAATAAATAGTTGATAACGTGATGACCAATCGTCTACAACACGTGTAATGATACTATTGACTTCAGAACGTTGAGAATCATTCATGTTCTGAGTAATTTCGTCATAGTTATCTAAGAAAATTGTCGCTATGATCGGTTTTTCATTTTCATATAATTCATATACATGTGAAGACTCTGTTATATCAAACAGATAAATAGCTTTTTCATCTTCAGTATATGTAACCTTATATTTATAAGAACCTTCTTCAATCTCTACTTCATGTGTGTTTTCTAATCTTTTTAAAATATTTGGAAAAACTTCATTAATTGGTTCGTCTAAAACATCTCGTTCTATACGTTTATTTATAAAATTATTAATCCATTCGATATGATCTTTTTTATCTAATAGTATTACACCTATTGGTAAGTCACTGACAGCACTCGTTTTACTTTTAGTAATTCTTCCGGCTAAACTCCCAATATATAAATCTAATTTTAAGAAGCTCTTTCTAATAAAAAATATGCTCACTGCAATTAGAATTACTGTAACAACCGTCGAAATAATCGCCCAATATATAGAATTAAAAAAACTGAATACAAGTATCACTAAAGCTAATATCATCATAATTATGTACGGAAATATTAGGGCTTTCTTAACTGATTGACGGTTCATAAACTCACCTCAATTTACTTTTTTATGCGTTGTTTTAAATTAAACCAAATATCCATCAATCCAAATAAGTACGCAAATGGTTTAAACACAAATGCCAATACAAATATCAAAACTCCCACAACAACAGGTAGTTTTTTCACTTTTACAAATAAATGGAACAACGATAATGCTTGAATAAATATAACCCATTCTAACACAAATTGTAAGTTAGTGACTATACCATACATCACAACATTTTCTTTCGTTACAAACAAACTTATCAGCACGGTTATCACAAATACAAAAGCTACACTTCTATTAATTTGCCACATAAATAATGGTCTAAATACTGGTGTCGCTACTTTGAATTTTCTTAGTATAGGGAATGTCACAAGTAAATTAACAAATACTAATAAAAATACCCATAATACTATATACCCAGGAATACTTGCTTGTAATATTTCTAATGAAGTTTGTAATGTTTCTTCAATTTCAGTCGTTAAATTTCCACCCATTTCAAAGTAAGAAATTAAAACATCATGATACTGACTGAAAAACTTGCTTGTTAAAGGTAGGTTTCCCGTAATTTGTAAAATTAATACACTACCTATTGTTAAAATACTCATAAACGTTGTCACTAAGTATAGAATACGTTCTTTTGATGTACGTTCAACGAGCAATTGACCTATGAAAACACTCATAAATATCATAAGCGTCATGACTGTTAATAAAAATACATTATTAAATAATACGGTCGCACATAAGGTCACGACGACTGTCACAAAAAATGACGGTTTAGATCGATACCAGAGTATTGTTCCGGGTATCGTAATGAACGGTAATATAATAATCGCTAAATATGGTACAAGACTCATGACAACCACACTAAGCACAAGTACTAATGTTGCAATAATTGTCGCTTTTATATCGACTTTAAAAGACAAATTTTTCACTTCCCAATCTAATTTAAACATCTTTCTCTATTTTACAGATTTTTAACGCTTAAAACAACGTACGTGACTTTTCAGATGATATTAACGCGCTTTAAATTTATGTAATTTTAAGAAGTGATATACGTAAGGTGCCCAATCTCCAAAGTTTAATAGAAATCCATCATGGCCAACATTGTCTGGTACGAAGAAATGTCTATGATATTTAAAGAATCTACCTAAAGCTCTAACTTGATCATCTGGATACAATAAATCATCAGCGAACCCTAAAGTTAATACTTTCGTTTCGAGTTGTTGTAACCTTTCTTCGACATCATCACGACCTTTAAATATGTCATGACTATCTAATACATCTAACAATGTTAAATAACAATCTTTATTGAAGACATCTTTAAATTTATTACCTTGATATTTTTGGTAACTCACTACATCATCCGCTGAAAATCTCGATTCATAATCTTTACTTGAACGGTAAGTTAAGAAGCCTATCTGTCTTGCGATACTTAAGCCATCTTGTCCATTCATATTTATAACTTGTCTAGCAATCTCATTAAACGCTCTACTATATGATGAAGTCTTCTCTGTAGCTGCTAATATAACTGCTTTTTTAACTTCAATAGATCCGTCATAAAGCATTTCTAAAGTTTGCATTCCACCTAGAGAACCACCAATTAATACATCTATTTTTTCGTAGCCAAAATGTTTTAACGCTAAAATATTTGCTTTAGAAATATCTCTCATAGACAATCTCTCAGGAAAGTCGGGCGTATTCAATTTAGAGCTTGAACCATAAGGGCTACCAATCACATTGAATGTTATAAACTGATAATCATTGATTGAAAGATAACCACCATCAATAATTTCTCTCCACCAACCTGGATTTTCATCATCTCCATAAGTAAGATGATTCCCTGTTAAAGCATGACAAACAACAACTAAAGGCTGTCCTTTGTGACCTACATATTCATATTGAAGCTTTAAATTATCTATCACTTCACCAGATTCTGTTTCGAAATGTCCTAGTTCAACTAAACCTGTGTCTCGAGAAATAAGCATATTAGAACCTCCTTGTTATTAAATAGAAAGACTTCTTACTCGTTAAAGAAGTAAGAAGTCCTCATCATCCTTATTATGCGAGTAAACTCGTTGGTAGTAGCACCGTATCTTAAACGACCGGTTGCTGAAGTGTCATCGGGCCAAATCCCTTAACTTCTCTGAATAAGCTTTGCTATATAATTTATATTAAGAATACTAGAAAAGTGCATTTCTTTCAATAAGTTAACGAATGAAATTAAAAGACTAATCGAACAATCGCCATGATGAACATTCCTGCTATAACTGATATCGTTAAACTTCTAGAAATTAAAGCTATCATCAATGTTGGAATGGCAACGAAAATACTTTCGTAGTTGAATGTGAACCCAGAATGACCTTCTTGATTTAACATACCTTCAACAATCAATGCTGTAAATAAACATACAGGCACATATTGCAGCCATTTAATCACACTTTTAGGAAATTCAACCTTTGATAAAAATGCAAAGGGCGATACCCTTATAACCCACGTTAAAATAAAACAACCCAAAATAATAAGCATTAAATACATTGAAATACTCATTTATCAAACACCACCCCTGCGACTGAAGCAATGATCGTCGCTAAAATAATAGATAAATAAGTCGGCATAAAACATGTAAGAATTATCATACAAATGGTTGTTAAGACAATTAAAAATATATAAAAGAAAACTTTGGTTTTATGTATTGTTTCAAACTGTGCGACGAGTAAAAATATAAACATCGCTGTTAAAGCGTAATCTAAACCAAAAGCTTCAGGCTTCGGAATCAAGTTTCCTACTAAACCACCTATTATTGAAGTCAATATCCACAATAAATAAGCAGAAATATTTAAACCGTGCATCCACGTAGCATTTAAAGCTTTTTCTTTAGCATATTTTGTTATTGCAACACCAAATGATTCGTCGGTCACGAGTGTTCCTATACCGATATTAGACCAAAATCCATTACCTTTAAACGCTGGGACTAACGCTAAACTTTGAAGAAACATTCTAGAATTAACAAAGAATACAGTTAATAAAATAGCTGATATAGGAGATTGAATTGCAACTAACGCACAAATAATAAATTGAGCCGCACCTGCATATACAAAGATAGATAACAAAGCAATTTCTAAAATAGATAAGCCTGATGAAACACCTACAATTCCAAATGCTAATGCAACACTAAAATATCCAAGCATCGTAGGTATACAATCTTTAACACCTTGAAGAAATAAAGTTTTATTCGTCATACTAGAACTGGTCAATTGCCTACCTCCAAACTACATAACGCCATTCAGGTTAGTCTAACGTTTGTCTAACCTCAGTCTGACTTACCTCTTTTTTTATTTTTAAATATGTCTTATTTTTATCATACATACCGCACTTTAGCAATAAGACCTGATTGTATATTAAATCCATTTTCATAACCTTTCTTGCCTAAAAAAAGACACCTGAAGAAAAAATATGCGTGAGAAACTACAGAATCGCACCCTACCCTAGACAAGCATGCACGTACAAAATCGTAAGATTTAAAAAAATAGATATATGTAACGATTTTGTATAGTGCGGACGCCTGAGGGAATAGTATGCGTGAGAGACTACAGGCTCGAACCCTACCCTAGGCAAGCATGCACGTACAAAATCATAAAATTTTATAAAAATAGATTATTAGTAACGATTTTGTGAAGTGCGGACGCCTGAGGGAATAGTATGTGTGAGAGACTACAGGCTCAAGCCATACCCCTAGGCAAGCATGCACTTTACAAAATCGTAAGATTTTATAAAAACAGATTATTAGTAACGATTTTGTATAGTGCGGACGCCTGAGGGAATAGTATGTGTGAGAAACTACAGAATCGTACCCTACCCTAGGCAAGCATGCACGTACAAAATCGTAAGTTTGTATAAAAAATAAGCATATCACTGTAACCTATATAAAATCAGTTACGTGATATGCTTATTTATTTTGAGTTAGGATTCATGTCCTAAACTCTCTAATCATTAAATAATCTATTTTAAATTATTCGCTTAAACCGAATTCTGCACTTGCTTCGAATTTAACTTCTCTACCGATCATTACGCCACCAGTTTCTAGTGCTTGGTTAAATGATACGCCATATTTTTCACGATCAATTTTACCGTTAACTACGAAACCTGTAACTGTTTCACCGTTTAATGGGTTTTTACTAACGCCATTGAAGTCAACATCGAATGTTTCTTCATGAGTTGTACCAGCCATTGTTAAATCACCAGTGATTGAATCTTCACTAATAGATTTTGTTTCAAACGTAATGTTTGGATTATCATCTGCACTGAAGAAATCTGCTGATTTTAAGTGTGCGTCACGGTCAGGATTTTTAGTGTTAATTGAGTTTGATTTAATTGTTACTGTTGCTTTTAATGATGAAAGATCATTTATATCTCCTGATACTGCTACATCATAATCTTCAAAAGTACCTTTTACGCGAGATACCATTAAATGTTTTACTGTAAATTCTAAACTACTGTGTGCTTTGTCAAAATTGAAATTAGTCATGTGTCAAAACTCCCTTTATTTATATTGTATACTTAGTATATCAGATATAAAAAGTATATTCAAGCATTAAATCTAAAAAAAGGTAACCAATATATGATTACCCTTTTTCAAAGTTTTAATTCAATTATAATTCAATTATTTTTTGTCCACCCATAAATGGTACTAATGCTTCAGGGACTGTGATTGATCCATCTTCATTTTGATAATTTTCAACGATTGCTGCAAATGTACGACCAACTGCTAAACCACTACCATTTAATGTGTGTACATATTCAGGTTTCGCATCTTTATCACGTTTAAATCTAATATTTGATCTTCTTGCTTGGAAATCAGTCATATTTGAACATGAGCTAATTTCTTTGTAATCATTGTAGCTTGGTAACCATACTTCTATATCGTATGTTTTAGTACTTCCAAAGCCTATATCACCTGTACATAGATTAACTGTTCTATATGGTAATTCTAACGTTTTAAGGATATTCTCAGCATGCTCTGTAAGCTCTTCTAATGCTTTAAATGAATCTTCAGGTCTTTCATATCTTACCATCTCTACTTTGTTAAACTGATGTAATCTAATTAAGCCTCTTGTATCTCTACCAGCTGAACCTGCTTCACTTCTGAAACATGCTGACTGCCCTGTAAATTTAATAGGAAATTGTTCATTTTGTAGTACTTCATTACGATAGAAATTCGTTAACGGTACTTCTGCTGTAGGAATTGTATATAATCCTTCTTTTTCAACTTTGAATAAATCTTCTTCAAATTTAGGTAGTTGACCAGTTCCAAACATAGAATCAGCATTTACAAGTTGTGGCACCATCATTTCAGTATAACCATGTTGTGTTGTATGCATCGTTACCATGAAATTCATAAGTGCTCTTTCAAGTTGTGCACCTTTACCAGTTAAAAATACGAAACGTGCACCAGAGACTTTAGCAGCTCTTTCGAAATCTGCCATTTTCAAGCTTTCAACTAAATCCCAATGTGCTTTAGATTCGAAATCAAATGTTCTAGGTGTACCCCATTTACGAACTTCTACATTGTCATTTTCATCTTTACCAACTGGTGTTTCGTCACTAATTAAATTAGGGATTCTAACTAATTTATAAGTAACATCATCATTTAATTGATTTAAAGTTTGATCTATTTCTTTAATTTGGTCTCCAACTTGACGCATTTCTAAAATAACATCATCCGCATTTTCTTTATTACGTTTTTTCTGAGCGATTTCTCCACTTACTTTATTACGACGAGATTTAAGTTCTTCTGTTTGAGCAATTAACTCACGACGTTTTTTATCAAGTTCTAGAATTTCATCGATGACTTTTGGGTCATCACCTCTTTTTGCTACTTTGTCTTTAACGAATTCTGGTTCAGATCTAATTAACCTAATGTCTAACATAATATTTCCTCCCTCTTATTCCAATATTGTTTAAGAAAAAAAGCACCACGTTCCTTGTTATTACACAAGGGACGTGGTGCTTACGCGTTGCCACCCTATTTAACAGTCACTAAGACTGCACTCTAAGTCATATAACGGTTTAAACCGATTGTTATTCTTAAAAGGATAGATTCATTTAAGTTTCATGTCTTGTTTCCACCAACCACAAGCTCTCTTTACATTACGCCTTAAATTACTTATTCCTAAACAATATGGATATTAAATTAACCTAAATATATCAAATCGACATCACATTTTCAAGATATACTTATGATTCAGTTAATAAGCCTGTATTTTCGTACACTTTTTTACCATTGATAATAACGGTTTGAGCATGATTAACTCCGTAATGATAAGGTAAATATTCATGGTTTGGAATATCCCAAACGACAACATCAGCTTGATCGCCTTTTTCAAGAGTTCCTGCATCAGCATCTATTGCTTTAGAAGCATTCACTGTAACAGCATTCCATATTTCATTAGGCGTAAGCTTTAATTTTAAAGCAGCAATACTCATCACTAGTTGAAGGTTATCTGTTACACAACTACCCGGATTGAAGTCTGTCGCAATTGCAATTGCACCATTTTGATCAATCATCCCTCTAGCATCTGCATATTGATCTTTGCCTAAATAGAATGTTGTACCAGGTAATAATACAGCAACTGTATTACTATCTTTTAAAGCAGCTTTATCTTCTTCACTTGAAGCAACAAGATGGTCTGCTGAAATTGCACCTTCATCAATTGCTAGTCCTAATCCACCAAGAGGATCAATTTCATCAGCATGGATTTTAACTTTTAATCCTTTTTCTTTTGCTGCTTTCATATAACGTCTTGATTCTTCAGTTGTGAATACACCAGTTTCACAGAATATATCTGCAAAATCAGCTTTATCTTTCACATCATCTAATAAATCTATCATTTCTTGTAAAAATGTAGCATTATCTTTAGCATCTTTAGGAACTGCGTGTGGTCCGAGGAAAGTGTGTTTCATTCTGATAGGTGTATCTTTATCCAATTGATGCGCAACATTTAATTGTTTTAATTCGGTTTCTTTATCCAATCCATAACCGCTTTTAGCTTCAACTGTCGTTGTGCCAAATTGGATCATTCTAACAATTTCTTTTTTAGATTTATTGTAAAGTTCTTCTTCAGTTGATTTGCGCGTTGATTCAACTGTACTTAAAATACCGCCACCTTGTTTCAATATATCTAAGTAACTCACACCTTGTTGTTTAAGCGCCATTTCATGCTCTCTAGACCCACCGAACACTAAATGTGTATGTGCATCTATTAAACCTGGAGAGACAACTTTGTTTGAAGCATCTATTACTTCTTTTGCTTCATATTCTTCAGAATGCTCCCCTGCATATATAACTTTGCCATCTTTAACAGCTACAGTACCATTTTTAATTACTGTTAATTCGTTTAATTTTTTACCTTTAAGAGGTCGGTCAGTCTTTTTTGGTAAAATTAATTCGCCTATGTTTTGAATTAAAATATCATTCATTGTTATCTTTCTCCTTTAACATTGGAATATCTACATTTTTTTCTTTTGCAGTATCGATTGCAATGTCATAACCTGCATCTGCATGTCTTACTACACCCATACCCGGATCTGTTGTTAATACTCTTCCTAGACGTCTATCAGCACGTTCACTACCATCTGCTACAACTACCATACCAGCATGTAATGAATAACCCATACCTACGCCACCACCATGGTGAACTGAAATCCAAGAGCCACCTGCCGCAGTATTAACAAGTGCATTTAATATTGCCCAGTCACCTACAGCGTCTGATCCGTCTTTCATTGATTCTGTTTCTCTGTTTGGAGATGCTACAGATCCAGAATCTAAGTGGTCACGACCAATTACAATTGGAGCTGAAATTTCACCATTTCTAACAAGTTCATTTAAAGCTAAGCCCATTTTTGCACGTTCTCCATATCCTAACCATGCAATTCTAGAAGGTAACCCTTGGAAGGCGATTTTTTCTGCTGCCATGTCTAACCAACGCATTAATTTTTCATCTTCTGGGAATAACTCTCTCATTAGTTGATCTGCTCTTTCAATATCTTTTGGATCTCCACTTAATGCTGCAAATCTAAATGGACCTTTACCTTCACAGAACAATGGACGAATATAAGCAGGTACAAATCCTGGGAAGTCAAAAGCATTTTCTAAACCTTCATCAAATGCTACTTGTCGGATATTATTTCCATAGTCAAAAGCTACTGAACCTTTTTCTTGGAATTTCAACATTGCATCGACATGTTTTTTCATAGATGCTGAAGATAATTTAACGTATTTTTTAGGATCACTTTCTCGTAATTTGTCCGCTTCTTCTAATGAATAACCTTCTGGAACATATCCATTTAAAGGATCATGTGCTGAAGTTTGGTCTGTTACGATATCAATCTTAAATCCTCTATTTAAGATTTCATGATGTACTTCAGCTGCATTACCTACTAAACCTATTGCAAGTGGTTTGCCTGCTTTTTTAGCTTCTTCAGCTTTTTCTAAAGCTTCATCTAAAGATTCCGTAATAATATCACAGTATCTAGTCTCAATTCTCTTTTCGATTCTTGAAGGATCGACGTCTACACCAATTACTACCCCTTCATTCATTGTTACTGCTAATGGTTGAGCACCGCCCATTCCACCTAATCCAGCAGTTAAAGTGATTGTACCTTTTAATGAACCACCAAAATGTTGATTTGCAAGTTCTGCAAATGTTTCAAAAGTACCTTGAACGATACCTTGAGAACCGATATAAATCCAACTACCTGCAGTCATTTGACCATACATCATAAGCCCTTTTTTATCTAATTCATGGAAATGTTCCCAATTTGCCCATTTAGGTACAAGTACAGAGTTTGATAATAATACTCTTGGTGCTTCTTCATGAGTTTTGAATACAGCTACTGGCTTACCTGATTGTACAAGCATTGTTTCATCGCTTTCTAATCTTCTTAACGTTTCAACAATCGCATCAAAGCTTTCCCAGTTACGAGCCGCTTTACCAATACCACCATACACAACTAATTTCTCTGGATGTTCTGCCACTTCAGGATCAAGGTTGTTATATAACATTCTAAGTACCGCTTCTTGTTCCCAACCTTTACATTCAATTTCTAAACCTTTTTTAGCTTTAATTTCTCTAGACATTTGTCATTTCCCCTTTTCTAAAAAATTAATAAACTGAACGGTATCGCAATTAATAATGTGAGTGCGACACGAATAAACCAAATTACTACCAATTTCCAAATTGGAATTTTGATATCTGTTGCCAAAATACAAGGTACCAAAGCAGAGAAGAATATAATTGCTGAGATACTTGTAATAGCTGTAACAAACTTAACTTCTATCGCTGCTTTCACAACAAGTAATGATGGTAAGAACATTTCTATGATTGATATTGTAGAAGCTTTTGCTAATAATGCTTTATCATCGATTGGGAACAGATATATAAACGGATAGAATATATAACTTAACCAGTCAATAATAGTCGTAAAATTAGCTAACACTAATCCTAAAAATCCAATTGATAAGATTGAAGGTAATATTGCCATTGTCATTTCTATACCATCTTTTAAATTTGCCATGATGTTTTTAAATAATGTTAATGATTGATGTGATTGAAGCTTTGCTTCTCTGTAAGCTGCCTTAAAATAATTGCCTTTAACTGTAACTTCTTTTTGACCTTCTTGATTATTATAATAAGCTTCTGACTCACCTGAAATTGGTGGTAAGTGTGCAGAAATTGCCGTTACAATAAAAGTAATAACCAATGTAATCCAGAAGAATAAATTCCACATACTCATTAAATCTAAAGTATTAGCTACGATAACCATAAATGTAGCCGATACAGTTGAAAATCCAGTTGCAATAATAACCGCTTCTTTTTTGTTATACATTCCGTCTTTATAAACTCTATTTGTAATGAGTAATCCTAAAGAATAACTTCCTACAAATGAAGCAACTGCATCGACGGCAGACTTACCAGGCGTCTTAAATATTGGTCTCATAATTGGTTGCATCAGCACACCGATAAATTCTAATAGTCCATAACCAACTAAGAATGATAAAGCAATTGCACCAACAGGTATAAGTACACTAAGTGGTAACATTAATTTATCAAAAAGAAACGGCCCATAATCCGGTTTAAAGAGTAATTGTGGTCCTACCTTAAAGACATACATACACCCAATTACTGCTCCCATAACTTTAAACAATACTAATATAAAGTCAGTTATAGATTTCTTAAAGTCCATACGTACAATTGGTAATATCGCACCTATTAAAATAATGATGAGTGCATAATAAGCCATAAAATCACCAAGTAAACTGCGTATACCTAGATGTATATGATCGACTAAAATCGTACTCTGTCCACCAATCTCCATCGGTATAAAGAACAACACAATTCCTAATAAGCTAAATACATAAAATCTCCACATATCCTTACCTTTGTTGTCTAATTTCTGATTATTCACCATAACACCCCTTTGTTTGTTCAATAATTATCTTAAATATTCACAAACTTTTTCTATATCATGATGGAATACTCTATCGTGTGTGATGGAAGGAACGACTGCTCTTAGTTCGTCGTATTTCGCTTTTGTCTTAGGTGATAATTTATCCACACCTTTGATTTCTACAGCTTGTAATGCAATGATGCACTCTATAGAAATCACTCTTCTTACATTCTGAATGATTTGATAAGCATGTCTTGCTCCAATAGTCCCCATAGAAACATGATCTTCTTGATTTGCTGAAGAAGGAATTGAATCTACACTTGCTGGGTGAGCTAATGTTTTATTTTCTGATACTAATGAAGCAGCTGCATATTGCATAATCATCGCGCCACTTTGTAATCCTGGTTCTGGACTTAAGAAGGCTGGTAGACCACCATTCAACTGAGGGTTTACAAGTCTCTCAAGTCTTCTTTCTGATACATTAGCTAACTCTGCAACACCAATTTTTAAGAAATCGACTGCAAATGCAATTGGTTGACCATGGAAGTTACCACCTGAAATAACAAGTGTTTCATCATCATTATCAAAGATAAGAGGATTGTCGTTTGCTGCATTCATTTCTAGTTCTAATTTTTCTTTTACGTAATTAAGTACTTGGAAGCTTGCCCCATGAATTTGTGGAATACATCTTAATGTATAAGCATCTTGGACGCGAACTTCACCTTGACGGGTTGTTAACTTAGATCCTTCCAACCAGTCTCTCATTCTTTCGGCTACTTCAACTTGTTCTTCAAAATTTCTCACAATATGCACATGTTCATCATAAGCATCTACAATACCGTTAAGTGCTTGATGTGTTAATGAAGAAATCCATTCAGCATTGTAAGCAATATTTTCTGCTTCTATATAAGCAATTACCCCTTGTGATGTCATTGCTTGTGTCCCATTAATAAGTGCTAATCCTTCTTTAGCTTGTAATGAATGAGGTTCTAGTCCAACTTCATGTAACACTTCTTTCGCATTACGCGTTACACCTTCGTATTGAACATCTCCTTCACCAATCAATGCCAATGCTAAGTGAGATAACGGCGCTAAATCTCCAGAAGCACCTAGTGAACCTTGCTCTGGTATAACAGGTATAATTCTTCGATTGATAAATTCTACAAGTAATTCCACGAGTGATTCTGTAACACCAGAGTGTCCCTTTAACATTGTGTTTAGCCTTAAGACCATCATGACTAATGACACATCGTTAGGAAATGCTTTACCAATACCACATGAATGTGAACGAATTAAGTTTACTTGTAAATCGTTATATTTTTCTTTTTCTATTAAT
Source organism: Mammaliicoccus fleurettii (assembly GCF_003970575.1). Taxonomy (GTDB): domain Bacteria; phylum Bacillota; class Bacilli; order Staphylococcales; family Staphylococcaceae; genus Mammaliicoccus; species Mammaliicoccus fleurettii. The sequence goes on along the minus strand of NZ_RXWZ01000043.1, from coordinate 35,144 downwards.
ACATCACTAAACAATCCAAATCCAGTTGTGATACCATAGATCGTTTCTTTATTTTTAATGATTCTTTCAACTGTTTCACGACTTTTTCTAACATTTACTAATGCTTCTTCTGAAATCGTAATTTGACCATTTTCTTTTAAAAATTCTTTAATATCTTGAATTGTTAAATCTTTACCATTTAGTACTAAAGCCATTTAAAACACTCCTTTTTCAGGACACAAAAAAATACAACAAATAACCATTTGTTGCACCTTTCTTATAGCTAATGTCTAGTAGGTGTTTCTATGTCTATATATGATTTATACCTAATCCGATTGTTTCATGTTCTTTACCTTTGATAGGTGCACCAATTGTACCGTATAAGCTAACTGCTATCCATTCACCTTCTCCAACATCTTTATATGGATAACCACGTACAATAGCAAATCTTAAGCCAACTGTTCGCATGATTTCACCTATAGATAATTCACCTCTCGTTATACCATTAACTGCTTCTAAAATTGCATGATATAAAGCATGAGTTTCTCTATAATGACTTTCTGAAATAATACCTTCTCTTCTAGCCGCTGTTTCAACCGATGCAATAATTTTGTTCAACGACATTGTTCCAATTTTGCCTACTAAAAATTGCATTTCTTTACACTGAGGCATCAGCTGTTTAGCAGTCTGCTCATCTGTAATAGTTAATAATGTAGCGTACTTTCCAATCGATATCTGTTCAGTCATGTAGAAGCTCCTATCTCGTCTAATATCTAATGTCTATATTTATATTTAGTATACGCTTTCAAAATTTTTATGACAATAGTTTTTAATACATCCGTAATTCAGTGATTGATTAATATATTAGCTTGTTAAAGTGATTTCTTTGTAATGTTTTAGAAATTACACTGTTCAATTTCAACTTTAAGTGGCATAATAAGTCGTACAATTATTTGAAGGTGGGTTAATATGAAGACAATTTCATCTGTCACAATTCCAAAAAGAGAACAAGAGTCTCACAAAGGGGATTATGGTAGGATATTATTAATCGGTGGTAACGCTAATTTAGGTGGCGCAATTATGTTAGCTGCAAGAGCTTGTGTATTTAGTGGTAGTGGTCTTATCACAGTTTCCACACATTCATCAAACTTTGCTGCTTTACATTCACGTTGTCCTGAAGCAATGGTTTCAGATATAACTGATTTAAAAAAGCTATCTAAATTAATCGAACTATCGGACTGTATTTTAATTGGTCCAGGACTCGGTTTAGATTTTAAAGGGAATAATACATTAACATTTCTATTCCAAAATATTCAGCCACACCAAACTTTAATTATTGATGGAGATGCTATTACAATTTTGAGTAAATTAAAGCATACTTTACCAGAATGTGAAATTATCTTCACTCCTCATCAAAAAGAATGGGAAAGACTGAGCAATATTCCTATAGAAGAACAAACATATGAAAAAAATAAAGAAGCAGTCGAAGCTTTGAATGCGACTGTAGTATTAAAAAAGCATGGTACAGAGTTGTTCTTTAAAGACCATGAATATAAATTATCAATTGGTACCCCAGCTATGGCTACAGGTGGAATGGGAGATACATTAGCAGGCATGATCACAAGTTTCGTAGGACAATTTGATTTAGAAGAAGCGGTTATAAATGCGTGTTATATACACAGCTATATCGGTGAAAAATTAGCTAAAGACATGTATATCGTCCCACCATCCAAACTTATAGATGAAATCCCATATGCTATGAAATCATTTGAGTCTTAGAAACAGACCATAAATTCTATATTTAAATGCAAAAAGAGGCTGAGACAAGTTAATTGTCTCAGCCTTTTATCATTATTATATATTATTCTTCGTCGTTATCTTGTTCTTCGATATCTTCATTTACTCGTTCTATGAAGTCTTCTCTTAAATCTTCTTTACCTTCATTCTCTTCTTCAGTAACTTCTGTATCTACAGTTTCTTCTGATACACCTTCTACTGGAGTTTCTGCTATTTCTTCTTCGTCTGGTTCAACTTTTGCAACTGTTGCAACGTGTTGGTTATCGCCTAAACGGATTAATCTAACACCTTGAGCGCTTCGTCCGTTTTGAGAAATATCTGAGACATGAAGTCTTATGATTACGCCTGAGTTTGTAACGATCATCAAGTCTTCATCACCTGCAACTGTTGTGATACAAACGAGATCACCATTTTTCTCATTTAAGGTAGCAGTCTTAATACCTTTACCGCCTCTATTAGAGATACGGTATTGGTCTGCTGATGTACGTTTACCATAACCATTTTCAGTTACGATCAGGATTTCATCTTGTTGTTCTTCATCTGTGATGTCTAGTCCTATTACTTCGTCACCATCTCGTAATGAAATACCTCTTACACCCGCTGCTGTTCTACCTAATGGACGTAACTTAGTTTCATCAAATCTAATTAATGAAGCATGTTTAGTACCAATAATAATTTCTTTAGTACCGTCCGTCAGTCTAACCGCTATAAGTTCATCACCTTCTTTAAAGTTGATTGCGATTTTACCATTTTTATTTATACGAGAGAAATTAGATAGTTTAGATCGTTTAACAGTACCATGTTTAGTAGCAAATACTAAGAAGTCTTCTTCACTTGATAGATCTTTGACTGCTATCATTGTACTAATCATTTCATCTTTATCTATTTCTAAAGCATTCACAATTGGTAACCCTTTAGACTGTCTAGACATCTCTGGAATTTCATAGCCTTTAAGTTTGTATACACGGCCTTTATTCGTAAAGAATAAGACATTATCGTGCGTACTTAATGTTACTAACTGACTAACAAAGTCGTCTTCTATAGTATTCATACCTTGTACACCACGACCACCTCTATTTTGAGAGCGATATGTAGAAACTGGTAATCGTTTAATATAGTTATTATGACTTAATGAAATAACAATTTGTTCTTCAGGAATTAAGTCTTCATCTTCTATTTGATCAAGACCGGCTGCAGTAATTTCAGTACGACGTTTGTCGCCATATTTATCTCTTATTTCAATAATTTCTTCTCTAATGATTTCAAGTAACTTTTCTTCATCTTTAAGAATCTCTATTAACTCTTCGATCAGTTTAAGTAACTCTTGATATTCATTTTCGATTTTGCCACGTTCTAATCCAGTTAATCGGCGTAAACGCATATCTAATATCGCTTGTGCTTGTCTTTCTGATAAATTAAAGCGATTTTGTAATCCATCCATAGCTTCTGAATCACTTTGTGACTCACGAATTAATGCAATGATTTCATCGATATGGTCTAACGCTATTCTTAAACCTTCAAGAATATGTGCTCTATCTTGTGCTTTTTTAAGGTTATATTTAGTACGTCTTGTTACGACTTCTTTTTGATGTTCTAAATAGTGGAATAGTACTGGACGTAATCCTAATAATTTAGGCTTACCATTTACTAAAGCAATCATATTTACACCAAATGAAGTTTGTAATGGCGTTTGTTTATATAAATTATTTAAAATAACATTCGCATTAGCATCTTTTCTTACTTCAATAACGATACGAACGCCGACTTTTAAGCTTGTTTCATCTCTTAAGTCTGTAATACCTTCGATTTTCTTATCACGTGCTAACTCAGCAATTTTTTCAATTAATCTTGCTTTGTTAACTTGGTAAGGAATTTCACTTACTACGATACGCTCTTTACCGTTCTTCATAACTTCTATTTCAGAACGAGCTCTCATTATGATGGAACCACGACCTGTTTCATAAGCGCGTCTAATTCCGCTTCTTCCCATAATTAAACCAGAAGTTGGAAAATCAGGACCTTGAACGATATCCATTAACTCATTCGTTGTAATTTCTGGATTATGACTTAATGCCAATACCCCGTCAATGACCTCATTTAAGTTATGTGGTGGAATGTTTGTAGCCATACCAACAGCTATACCTGAAGTACCATTTACTAATAAGTTAGGAAATCTTGCAGGTAAGACTACTGGCTCTCTTTCATTACCATCATAGTTATCTTGAAAATCAATTGTATCTTTGTTTATATCTCTCAATAATTCGCCTGTAATTTTAGACATACGTGCTTCAGTATAACGCATTGCAGCAGCACCATCACCATCCATAGAACCAAAGTTACCTTGGCCATCTACTAATGGATATCTATAACTAAAGTCTTGTGCCATACGTACCATTGCTTCATAAATAGATGAGTCACCATGAGGGTGATACTTACCCATTACGTCACCAACAATACGTGCAGATTTTTTGTATGGTTTATCTGAAGTCATACCTTGATCATTCATACCATATAAAATACGTCTATGAACTGGTTTCAAACCGTCTCTAACATCTGGTAAAGCACGAGATACAATTACGCTCATTGCATAATCTAAAAATGATTCTTTCATTTCTTTACTGATGTTACGTTCACTAACTCTTGATTGTGGTATTTCAGCCATTAATCATATCCTCCTTAAATCGTAAATGATGCTTTATATATCTAACGTTGCGTATTCGGCATTTTCTTCAATAAATTGACGACGAAACTCAACAACATCTCCCATAAGCATTTCAAAAGTTTCGTCAGCTTCTATCGCATCAGTTAGTGTTACTTTAAGCATTGAACGATGTTCAGGATTCATTGTTGTATCCCACAATTGATCAGCATTCATCTCTCCAAGACCTTTATAACGTGCTATAGATAATTTTGGTGTTGAGCTAAGTTCTTCTTTTAATTTATCTAATTCTCTATCGTTAAATACGTAATATTTTTTCTTACCTTGTTCGACTTTATATAAAGGTGGTTGTGCAATATACACATATCCCGCTTCAATAAGTGGTCTCATAAATCTATAGAAGAATGTTAATAATAACGTTCTAATATGAGCACCATCAACGTCAGCATCTGTCATAATAACTAGTTTATGATATCTAGCTTTACTAATATCAAATTCTCCACCAATACCTGTACCAAGACCCGTAATCATTGCACGGATTTCATTGTTGCCTAGAATTCTATCTAGACGTGCTTTTTCAACATTCAAAATTTTACCACGTAAAGGTAAGATGGCTTGTGTTCTAGAGTCTCTACCTAATTTCGCAGACCCACCAGCAGAGTCACCCTCAACGATATATAATTCACATTCGTCAGGCTTCTTACTTGAACAGTCAGCAAGTTTACCCGGTAAACTTGAAACTTCTAAAGCTGATTTACGTCTCGTTACTTCTCTTGCTTTCTTAGCAGCAAGACGAGCTCTAGATGCCATAACACCTTTATCAACAATAATTCTTGCTACGTTTGGATTTTCTAATAAGAATCTTTCAAATAGTTCAGAGAAAAGTTTATCAACAATTTGACGTACTTCTGAATTACCTAATTTAGTCTTAGTTTGACCTTCGAACTGAGGATCACTATGTTTGATAGATACAACAGCTGTCATACCTTCACGCACATCTTCACCAGAAAGCTTTTCTTCGTTTTCTTTAAGAAGTTTGTTCTTCAGTCCGTAGCTATTAATCACACGTGTTAAAGCACGTTTAAATCCATCCTCATGTGTACCACCTTCATAAGTATGAATGTTATTGGCATACGTAAGTAATGTTGTAGCAAAACCACCGTTATATTGAATTGCAATTTCAACTTCTACATCTTCTTTTGAATCGTGAATATAAATTGGTTCATCATATAATACATCTTTAGATTTATTTAACATTTCAACGTAAGATTTAATACCACCTTCGTAATGGTAAGAATCTTCTTGAATATTCTCTTCGTCTCTTTCATCTTTCAATGAAATTTGAATACCTTTATTTAAAAATGCTAATTCACGTATACGCTTTTGTAATGTTTCATAGTCGTATTCAGTTGTTTCAGTGAAGATTTCACTGTCTGCTTTAAAACGAATAGTCGTACCTGTATGTTCTGTTTCGCCAATGACTTTTAAATCAAATGCTGGTACGCCTCTTTCGTATGCTTGATGATATATTTTATTATTAAGGTGAACGTAAACTTCTAGTTCAGAAGATAGTGCGTTTACGACAGATGAACCTACACCATGTAGACCACCAGATACTTTGTATCCGCCACCGCCAAATTTACCACCAGCATGTAGAACGGTTAATATAACTTCTACAGCAGGACGACCCATTTTCTCTTGAATATCTACAGGTATTCCTCTACCGTTATCCGTTACTTTAATCCAATTATCTTTTTCAATCACAAGTTCTACATGATCTGCATACCCAGCTAAAGCTTCGTCAATACTATTATCAACAATTTCCCAAACTAGATGATGTAAACCTCTTGCAGCTGTAGAACCAATATACATACCAGGGCGTTTACGGACTGCCTCTAAACCTTCTAATACTTGTATCTGATCTGCACCATAACTTGTACCGTTATTTTGTTCTGACACGTATTTCCACCTTCACTTTCATCTACTCAATAATGTTGCCTTTAGATACATTAAATACCTTGGCATCTTTCATAATCTCATGTTCAATTCCATCAACAGATGTTGTCGTAACAAAAGTTTGAACCTTTTCTTGAATTGTACTTAATAAATGGGTTTGTCGTTTATCATCAAGTTCACTCAACACATCATCTAATAATAAAATTGGATATTCTCCAACAACTTGATTAATTAACTCAATCTCTGCAAGCTTTATAGATAATGCTGTTGTACGTTGCTGTCCTTGTGAACCATAAATCTGTACATTCATATCATTAACATGAAAACTAATGTCGTCTCTATGTGGTCCAAACCTTGCACTTCCACGCTCAATCTCTTTATCCATAGATTCATTAAGCAACTCACAAAAAGCATTCTTTAAATCAGCTACATTGTGATGTGTTTCAGCAAGCTTAATGTTAGGTTCGTAATGAACCATTAAACTTTCCTTATCACTCGTTATACCTTGATGAATCACTTCTGCAATCTTTTCTAATTCACTAATAAAGTGTGCACGTTTCAAAGTCACATTTGCTGCCGCTTCTGAAAATTGATCGTTGAATACTTCTAACATTGTTCGATCTTTCATTCTCCCAATTTGTAACATTTTGAGGTAATGATTTTTTTGTTTAAGTAATCTCTGATAATTAGATAAATGATTTAAATAGACCGCAGACATCTGACCGAGTTCCATATCAATAAAACGTCGTCTTATTTGCGGGCTACCCTTTACAATATTTAAATCTTCTGGTGCGAACAATACCACATTTAAATGGCCAATATATTGCGTTAAACGACTCTGTTCTAGATGATTGACTTTCGCCTTTTTGCCTTTTTTCGTAATGATTAAAGAAATAGGCATCGATCCATGGCGATAACTTAGTTCACCTTCTATTTTACCATACTCTTCACCAAACTGTATGAGTTCTTTGTCATTTGAAGTCCTATGACTTTTAGCTAATGCCAAAGTATAAATAGATTCTAATAAATTCGTCTTACCTTGAGCGTTCTCACCGATCAAAATATTCACATTTGGATTAAATTGAAGTGTGCATTTATCATAATTTCTGTAATTAGTTAAAGTAAGCTTTTGTAGTATCATAATTTATTCACTTTGATGGTTAATACGAAATTTGCCCTCTGAAGGAATTTCAATTAAGTCACCATCATGTAATTTTTTTCCACGACGAATCTCACGTTCACCATTTATTAATACTTCTTCATCTTGGAGGAACCATTTAGCTTGACCACCCGTTCCAATGACGCCTTCATTTTTTAGGAATTGACCTAAAGTTATATCGTCTTCAACTGAGATATCTTGTACCACTATCTTCACTCCAATCTTAATTAGTCATCTCTATATTATACCTTTTTTTCACTAAAAAATCATGTTTTATGTACAATTCATTTTAAGATAAATAAATCTTCAAAAAATTTATATTCAAACTAAAAAAATATCCCAATCCGAAATTAAATTTTAACGGATTGGGATATTTTTGATAATAGAAATTTGTCTAGACTTACGTCATTAAATTTCTTTATCTTTTTTAGAGAATATTAATAACAAGCTGATTGATAAGAATGCTATTCCTGCTAAAAACGGTATTGTTATGAATCCAAATATATTTATATATTCTGATGAACACGGAACACCTTGCGTACATGGTTTAATTTCAGCAAAGCCAGGTACTTTTTGTTCTAAGTAGTGCCATGTTGAGATTAATAGTCCAATTATTGAAAATGGAAGTGCTATTTTCTTAACGCTATAATCGTTTTGGAACGATCCGATTCCTAAAATAATGACTAAAGGATACATACATATTCTTTGATACCAACAAAGCGTACATGGTATAAATCCTTGTATTTCACTGAAATATAAACTACCTAACATAGCTAATAAAGCTATAACCCAGGAAATAAATAGTGCATATTGCTGCTTCAAATATATCACCTATTTTTATTTATTTTTCTTTTCGATTGCTTGATCGATTGCTTTAGATACTTTGTCATAATCCATTGGGTCTGACAACACTTTACCATCTATGACAACTGTAGGCGTGATATCTACATCATATTTATTTGTTAAGTCTGAATCATTCTTCATTTGTTTATACGGTTCTGAATTTCTATCTTCTACTAGTTTCATGATTTGATCTTTTTTACTTTGATCAATATCTAAACCATCTACTGCTTTTTTAACTACCTTCAAATCTAACCATTCGTCATCAGTTTCAGCATTATGATCATCTGGTTGAGCTTCAAATAATGCTCTATGATAATCCCAATATGCATCTGGTGCTACTTTATACACAGCGTGTGCTGAAGCACCTCCTAATTCTGAACCTTCACCATGAAATGGTGCATTAACGAATCTATATTCAACTTTATCTTTATCGATATAGTCTTTTTCTATTTGATCCATGTAGTTTGTTTCGAATGCTTTACATGCTGGACATTTAAAGTCTCCAAATTCAATAATTTGAACTTTAGCTTTATCTTTTTTCTGTGTTGGATTATCTTTTGTATCTTTTGATAAATCTGTTGCTTTAACAGTTCTATCAAATAGACTTTCTTCTTTATTGTCACTGCCGCTTCCACCAAACACAACTAGTAATACAATACCTACTACCACTACAAGTATTGCTATCATCAGAAACATAATATTACTATTACTATTTTTATTCGCCATATTTACCCCTCAATCTCTTATGTTGATAATATAAATTTTATACTATCATACAAAGAAATTCTATATTATTCACTAAAAATTCATTAAGGTTTTGTGACAAATTGGCTTTTTATATGGTTTTTAAAGTTATTTAGTAATATTTAATGCATTCTTTAGATTTTTAATAATACCTTTTTCATACGTAAGTACACTGCCTCGATATGTTCTAGCTGCGAATAAAAGTAAAATAATGCAAGTAACGATTGAAATCACAATTCCTAAAATTAAGTGCCATTCAGGTGTGCTTTCAGAAGTTGTTCTTAGCAACATTACCATTGGCGATAGCATTGGAATGAAGCTCGTTATTTTAACAAGCATTGTATCAGGATTAGATATGCTGAATATTGCAATATAGAAAGCGCCTAATGATATAAATGTGACAGGCATCATAGATTGAGCAAGATCTTCTATACGGCTCGTTAATGCCCCTAGAATAGCCGCTAATGAAATATAGGATATTACCCCTAAAATTAAGAATATAGCTCCATATACGATGATTCTAGTTGTCTCAGGACCATATTCAACACCAGCTGACTCGAATAGACCTTTTAAATCAAATGCAAAGATACTAATTACGATTGCGAGAACAATAAAGAATATTTGAGTGAATGCGACAGATATAATAGCTAATATCTTAGCTGTAACGTGTACTGAAGGCTTCACACTCGTTACAATCATTTCAATTACGCGAGTAGTCTTCTCAGTCGCAATCTCTGAACCTATTTGGTTAGCATAATTTATAGTTATAAAGAATGATAAGAAGATGATGATATAAACAACAGCTGAATTTAACGCTTGAACTTTCGGGTTAACATCACTCGATTGTTTATCTTTGTCAGATTTAATTTCTTCTGTTTTTACATCACTAGGTGTATTCAATGTTTTTAAATCATCTTCTGATAAATTTAATTTTTGAGCTGTTAATGATGATTGCATTTGGCTAAGTGTTGATTGCAAAGTCATTTTTTCGCTTTCACTAACATTACCTTTTTCGTAAATCTTACCGTCTACTTTTTCACCTTTTACCTTAACTTCAATAAGACGTTTATACTTTTCATCTTTAACGCCCTTCTTACCTTTTTCAAGAGTTACTTTTTCGACTTTTTCTATATCATCATTTTGTTTATATTGTTTTTCCAGTACTTTATAAATCATATCGTTATCTGATTGAATCGCTACTGTTTTACTATCGTTGTCGAAGAAATCAATAATTTTATCGACATTACTTAATGCAAATACAAAAATCATAAAAATCGCTGTCATTATGATAAAAGATTTACTTTTCACTTTTTGCATATACGTTAAATTAAATGTTGTCCAAAATTTATTCATGTTTCTCACCCACCTTAGCAATAAATATATCGTTTAGTGATGGTTCAGCAACTTGGAATCGTTTAAGATATCCTAATTTTGTAACACTTTGATATATATTTTCTGCGTATGATTCATCAGAAATTGTGATTTTAACGCCTTTTTTAGTCTCTTTGAAATCTTCGACACCTTCAAATTCTTTTAAAAATTCAAAATTATGAGCACCTTCAATGAAAATATCTTTCTTTCCGAAATCATCTTTAACTTTGTCTATAGAACCTGAGACAATCGCTTTCCCTTTACTCATAATGCAAATGTAATCACAAAGTTCTTCAACATGCTCCATTCTGTGAGAACTAAATATAATCGTTGTGCCTTGGTCTTTAAGATCTTTAACTGCCGACTTAAGTAATTCAACATTTACAGGATCTAGACCACTAAATGGTTCATCAAGAATTAGTAATTCTGGCTTATGAATAATAGCTGCGATTAATTGAACTTTTTGCTGATTACCTTTTGATAATGCTTCGATCTTTTTTTCTTTATTTTCAAATGCATCAAATCTTTTCAACCAATAATCTAGCTCTTTTTCGATGTCTTTTTTTCTCATACCTTTTAATTCTGCTAAATATTGCACTTGTTCCCAAACTTTAAGTTTCGGGTGTAGACCTCTTTCTTCAGGCAAATAACCAACTGTATTAGTCATAGAATAATCAATCGGTTTGTCATCAAAAGAAACGACACCAGTTGTTTTAGGTAATAAACCTAGAATCATACGGAAAGTAGTTGTTTTACCTGCACCATTTCCACCTAAAAATCCATACATTTTCCCTTTTGGAACTTCCAAATTAACATCATGTACAGCTACAAAGTCATTAAATTTTTTAGAAACATTTTTAATTAGTAATGTCATAACTTTTACTCCTTTTTGTTGGATTTTATTTCTGAAATGTCTATATTTTCATCATTTTCAAAAATAAATAATTCATCAATGGAAATTTCAAATACTTGAGAAAGCTTATGTGCTAATACTAATGTCGGATTAAATTTATAACGCTCAATAGAATTAATCGTTTGTCTCGACACATTGACCAATCGAGATAATTCACTTTGAGTCATTTTTCTACTCGTTCGATATTCATAAACTTTATTTTTCAATTCATCACTTCCTGGCAAGTTAACTTTACAATAAAATATTTAGTACTCTATGTCAAGTTTACTTGACAATTAACGACAAAAAAATAAGAAACTCACTAATTAAAGTGAGTTTCTTAAAAAATTATTAGTATGTTCTAATCGGTAAAATTAGTTGAATTAATGTTTCATCATCTTTTGGTTTAAGAATAAATGGTCTCATCGTTCCAAAAAATTCTACTTGTACTTCATCATTATCAATTGCTTTTAATGCATCCATCATATATTTAGAGTTGAACGAAATCTTTAACGATTCACCTTCAACGTTATCTGTAGACACATCTTCTTTTACAGTACCAATTTCTGGTGAAGTTGATGATAATTCTAATTTATCTACATCAGTTGATAATTTAATAACATTATTTCCACCTTCACGTGCTAATAATGATGCACGATCAATAGCGTGATAGAACTCACTATTATCCAAAGTTAATTTAGTTTCATAGTTTTCAGGGAATAATCTTGTCGTATCTGGATAATTGCCTTCAAGTAAACGTGAAATAAAGTTTATATGACCTACTTTGAATAAAACTTGGTTGCTTGCAAAGAATATATTGATATCTTCTTCAGAATCCGAAACTATTTTATTTAATTCAGATAAAGCTTTACCTGGAATAATAACATTTTTATCTTCTATTTCTTCATCTTCAAGTTTTAATTTTCTTAATGCAAGTCTGTGTGAATCTGTTGCAGTACAGGTTAATTCATTATTTTGTATCAACCAGTTTACACCTGTTAACACTGGGCGTGTTTCTGACGTGGACACTGCAAAGTTTGTTTGCGCGATTATATTTTTTAATACCTTGATTGGTAATTTGATTGCATCATCTTCGGATACTTGTGGCAATAAAGGATATTGATCTGGATCTAAACCACTAACGTTAAATTCTGAATGTCCTGAAGTGATAAGTGTTTTGAATTGATCGTTTGTTGATAGATTAACTGTTTTACCTGGTAATTTTTTAACGATATCTACAAAGAAACGTCCTGGAAGTACTACAGAACCTTTTTCTTCAATATCTACAATTTTTTCACCATCAATATTTTGATTTATTGTTATTTCTATCGATATCTCAGAGTCTGATCCTGTTAATATGATGCCTCTATCGGTAGCATCGATTTTTATACCTGTAAGTATTGGTAATGTTGTTCTTGGTGAAATTGCTTTTAATGTGTCATTCAATTGATTAAGAAAGTAATCTCGTTGAATAGTAAATTTCATAACTTATAAAACTCCTTCCAGTCGTTATATATTTAATTATATATCTTTTAAAATCATAGTAATAGTCATAGGGGCTGTGGATTGGTGGATAAGTGGTTTAAAAACGTGATACAAAAGTTATTCACATGTTAATAAACTGTGTATGGATGTGCACAACTTATCCACATTATCCACGGATTTGATTTTCTAGTTGTTCTAAATCAGATTTGAGTTCTGGATTGTTTACTAAATCTTTTTTAATCTTTTCATGCGCATGAATTACTGTTGTATGATCTCGACCACCAAACTCTTCACCAATTTTTGGTAATGAGAAATCTGTAAGTTCGCGAGAAAGATACATCGCAATTTGTCTAGGATATGCAATAGATTTTGTACGTTTTTTGGCAGCAAAGTCTTCTATACGGATATTATACATTTTACCAACTATTTGCTGAATGTCTTGAATAGTAATTTTAGTGGATCTAGGTGTAGAAATAATATCTTTAAGCGCTTCTGCTACTAAATCAGTATTAATTGGTTTATTTCTAAGCTTAGAATAGGCTAACACTCTTGTTAAAGCACCTTCTAATTCACGAATATTAGATTGAATTGAATTTGCGATATAAGTCAGAGCTTCTACCGGTAAATCTAAGTTTTCTTCTTCAATTTTCTTTTGTAGAATAGCCATTCGTGTTTCAAAATCAGGCGGTGTAATATCTACAATTAAACCCCATTCAAAGCGTGTTCTTAAACGATCTTCTAAAGTAGGAATTTCTTTAGGTGGACGATCACTTGAGATAACAATTTGCTTTTTATTTTGGTGTAAATCATTAAATGTGTGGAAAAATTCTTCTTGAGTTTGTTCTTTCTTTTGAATGAATTGAATATCGTCTATTAGTAGAACATCTATATTACGATACTTGTCTCTAAAGCTTTCAGTATCATTTTTTCTTATAGACTTAATAAATTCATTTGTAAATTTTTCACTAGATGTATATAGTACATTTGCATTTGGATTCTGTTCAAGTACGTAGTGACCAATCGCATGCATTAAATGTGTCTTACCTAAACCAACACCACCATATATAAACAGTGGATTATAAGCATTGGCTGGTTCTTCAGCAACAGCTAATGAAGCAGCGTGTGGAAACTGGTTACCAGGTCCAATAACAAATGTATCAAACGTGTTGTTACTATTAAGTTGGCTGTTTATTACTTCTTCATGCTCTTCGATTTCTTTTGATTTTTTCGGTTGCACAGCGAAATCTTCACTTTGCAAATCTTCTTCTGAAATAAATTTAACTTGAACTTTGTCGCCAATGACATCATAGATGAAATTAATGACATGTTCATGATATTTATTGGTTAACCACTCAGCAACAAAAGGACTTTGTGCAACGATTATTGCACGATTACTATCTATTTGATGTAAGTAAGTGCCTTTGAACCAAGTATTATAACCAGCAGAAGCGATTTGATCTTCAGCAATGGATAACACTTGCTCCCAGATTTCTTCTTTTGAATTCATAAAAGTCCTCTTTCTAATTTAAATTTATTGAGTTATACACATAAAATAAGACTGTTGATAAAGAAAACCACAAGGTGTGAATAATTATCCACAACTTACACACAAACGGTGGATAACTCAACTTTATAATTCTCTTGTCCACAATCTTTACACTAATATTTTCATGTAGTAATCATAGTAGTATCAATACTTTGTATAACTTATCCACACAATTATACTTTTAAACAAAACAAGTTGTCAAATACATGTGAATATGTGTAGAAAGATAATATTATGCTGTGAATAAGAAAAAATAGTTATATGATTATCCACAAAATGTTTGTGATGCATTGTGAATAAGTGGATAACTCGATTTTTTGATTACGATAAATTTCTTCTTGATTTTTAAAAACTGTTTTGTTATAGTTTAGTAGTTATTGAAATTGTGACAAATCACATGTATGGTATAAATAATTTTGAAACTAATCTTCTGATCTGATATATATAAATGAATATCATACAAACAATTATCTAACTATAAATTAGATACTAACGAATAAATAATGGAGGTGCTCTTAAATGGTAAAACGTACGTATCAACCAAATAAGCGTAAACACAGTAAAGTACACGGTTTCCGTGCACGCATGAGTTCTAAAAACGGTCGTAAAGTATTAGCTCGCCGTCGTCGTAAAGGTAGAAAAGTATTATCAGCTTAAGATCACTGAAGAGCAGTGGTCTTTTTTTTGTTTTAATTGATGTAATTGTTTTGTATAATGAACAATAATTAAGTGATGTATTGTGGAGTGGATGTTTGTGGAAAAGGCTTATCGTATTAAGAGAAATAATGATTTTCAAAGAATTTATAAAAAAGGTAAGTCAGTTGCTAATAGACAGTTTGTTATTTATACAGCAGAAAATGATAATGAACATTTCAGATTAGGCATAAGTGTTTCAAAGAAATTAGGAAATGCTGTTACTAGAAATAGAATAAAAAGGTCTATTAGAGAATGTTTTAAGAATCATAAAGAAAATATTATTCCTAAAGACATCATTGTTATCGCTCGAAACCAAGCTGTTGATTTAGATGTACTTGAAACACAGAAGAGTTTAGAGCATGTATTGAAGATTGCTAAAGTTTTTAATAAACGTATTCCTTAAGTATTGAAATATTACTAGGAGGTTGCAGGATGCTTAAATCACGCTATGAAGGACAATCAGTAGAACAAGCACTACAACAAGGTTTAGAAGATTTGGATGTTCAAGAACAACAAGTAAGAATTGATGTTATTAAAGAAGGTAAAAAAGGTATTTTTGGATTTATGAAACAGGATGCACAAATTGAATTAACTGTAATTGATCCAGAACTTAAACAGTTTGAATCAATTGAAGCATTAAAAAATCGTCATCAACAACTTGAAGAGGTTGATGAATCATCAAATAATGTTCATATTCAGCAAGAAGAAACGGTTCAAGAGCGTAATGATGATGTTCAAAATGATATTCAGTCAGAAGAAGATATACATGAACACAGTAATCAGAAAAAAGATTCATTAAATGAAGTAGCACAAGATACATTAGAATATGTACTTAAAATAGTAAGAGAAATGAATATTGATGTAGATGGTTCGTATGAAGTTAAGTCTCATACAATTTATATTAATATGACTTCAAATAATGCTGCTTATATAATAGGTAAGCGTGGACAAATTTTAAATGCGCTTCAAATTGTAGGACAAAATTATATGCATCAATTCGTGAAAGGTTATTATACGCTTATATTAGATATAGAATCTTATAGAGAAAAGCGTAAAGAAACTTTAGAACAGTTGGCAATTAATATGGCTAAAAAGGCTATCCAGACAAAGAAACCTGTTAAATTAGAGCCTATGCCAAATTTCGAACGAAAAATAATGCATCAAGCAGTTAGTAAGATTGAAAATATCGAAACGTACTCTGAAGGAAGAGAACCACATCGATATTTAGTCATTAAGAATAAATGATAATAGTCGGAGTGAGTGATCTCGCTCCGCATTTTTTCGAACAATATATTCGAAAAATAGAACAAAACCATTTACAATCAATAGAATAGTTACTAATGGTGGAGGAGAAAAACATGGAATTAGATACAATTACAAGTATCTCAACGCCTATGGGTGAAGGTGCAATAGCAATAGTACGATTAAGTGGCCCGGATGCCTTAAATATTGCTGATCGTATTTATAAAGGAAAGAAACAACTCAATGAAGTAGCATCGCATACAATAAATTATGGTCATATTATTGATCCTGATTCAGAAGAAGTTGTTGAAGAAGTAATGGTAGCCGTAATGAAAGCACCCAAGACTTTTACAAGAGAAGATATCGTTGAAATTAACTGTCATGGTGGTCTTGTAACTGTTAATCGTGTACTTGAATTAACTTTATCAAATGGTGCAAGAATGGCTGAACCAGGTGAATTCACAAAGAGAGCATTTTTACACGGACGTATTGATTTATCACAAGCAGAAGCGGTCATGGATTTCATAAGATCTAAGACGGAACGCGCATCGAAGGTAGCCTTAGGGCAGATGGAAGGGCGTCTAAGTAATCTAATTAAAGGTCTAAGACAATCTATTTTAGAAATCCTTGCACAAGTGGAAGTAAATATAGACTATCCAGAGTATGATGATGTCGAAGAAGCAACTGCGCAATTCCTTTTAAAGGAATCTAGGCATATTGAGAATGAAATTGATCAATTATTAAGAACTGGCCAACAAGGAAAAATCATGCGTGAAGGTCTATCTACAGTAATAGTAGGGAAGCCTAATGTAGGTAAAAGTTCGATGCTTAATAACTTAATTCAAGATAATAAAGCTATCGTGACTGAAGTTGCAGGAACTACACGTGATGTATTAGAAGAATATGTTAATGTTCGTGGTGTACCGCTAAGACTTGTAGACACAGCTGGTATTCGTGAAACTGAAGATATAGTAGAAAAAATCGGTGTCGAAAGATCTAGAAAAGCATTATCAGAAGCAGATTTAATTTTATTTGTACTTAATTACAATGAGGCATTAACAGAAAATGATTATCAATTATTTGATGTCATTAAAGATGAAGATGTTATTGTTATAATAAATAAAATGGACTTAGAACAAAACTTAGACATGGATCAATTAAAAGACATGATAGGTGACCATCCATTAGTACAAACGTCGATGATAGAACAACAAGGAATAGAAGAACTTGAACAAAAAATTTCAGAACTATTCTTTGGTGGACAAGTTCAGTCTCAAGATATGACATATGTCTCTAATTCTAGGCACATTGCACTTTTAAAAGATGCGAAAATTTCAATTAATGATGCAATTCAGTCAGCTGAAGACGGCGTACCTATAGATATCGTACAAATTGATTTAATTAAAACATGGGAATTGCTAGGAGAAGTAATAGGTGAAGAGGCGAGTGATTCGCTAATCGATCAACTGTTTAGTCAATTCTGTTTAGGAAAATAAAAAGGAGGAAAAATTTTGACACAAAAATATGACGTTATTGTTGTCGGAGCAGGGCATGCTGGGGTAGAAGCAGGATTAGCTTCAGCTAGACGTGGCGCAAAAACACTTATGCTTACAATCAATTTAGATAGTGTAGCATTTATGCCATGTAACCCATCAGTAGGTGGACCAGCTAAAGGTATAGTAGTGAGAGAAATCGATGCACTTGGTGGTCAAATGGCTAAGACAATTGATAGAACACATATTCAAATGCGTATGTTAAACACTGGTAAAGGTCCAGCTGTTAGAGCATTGCGTGCACAAGCTGATAAAGTGTTATATCAACAAGAAATGAAACGTGTGATAGAAGACGAACCTAACCTTGATATTATGCAAGGTATGGTAGAACGTTTAATTATAGAAGATAATAAAATTAAAGGCGTTGAAATGGTTATTGGATCAACTTATGAAGCTGATGCAGTTGTATTAACTACAGGTACGTTCTTACGTGGCGAAATCATTTTAGGAAATTTAAAATATTCAAGTGGTCCAAATCATCAAATGCCATCACTAAAATTAGCTGATCATTTGAAAGAATTAGGCTTTGAAATAGTTCGTTTCAAAACAGGAACACCACCACGTGTAAATGGAAATACTATAGATTACAGCAAGACTGAAATTCAACCAGGTGATGATGTCGGACGAGCATTTAGTTATGAAACGACAGAATATATTTTAGATCAATTACCTTGTTGGTTAACTTATACTAATGAACATACACATAAAGTTATTGATGATAATTTACATTTATCTGCAATGTACTCAGGTATGATTAAAGGAACTGGTCCAAGATATTGTCCATCAATTGAAGACAAATTCGTAAGATTTAACGATAAACCAAGACATCAATTGTTCTTAGAACCAGAAGGACGCCAAACTCAAGAAGTTTATGTACAAGGCTTATCTACAAGCTTACCGGAAGACGTTCAACGCAAAATGTTAGAGACAATCCCAGGTCTTGAAAAAGCAGATATGATGCGTGCAGGATACGCAATTGAATATGATGCAATTGTTCCAACTCAATTATGGCCAACATTAGAAACGAAACTTGTAACTAATTTATTCACTGCAGGCCAAATTAATGGTACTTCAGGTTATGAAGAAGCGGCTGGTCAAGGATTAATGGCTGGTATTAATGCTGCAGGTAAAGTACAAGGTAAAGAGGATGTTGTTTTACGTCGTTCAGATGCATATATTGGTGTATTAATTGATGATTTAGTGACGAAAGGTACAAATGAGCCTTATCGTTTATTAACTTCACGTGCTGAACACCGTCTATTATTAAGACATGACAATGCAGATTTAAGACTAACGGATATTGGTTATGAATTAGGCATGATTTCTGAAGAACGTTATGCTAAATTTAACCAAAAACGTGATGCGATCAGCGGAGAACAAGACAGATTAAAAGGTATTCGTATTAAACCGAATGAACACACACAAAGTGTTATTGAAAGTCGTGGAGGCGCAGCACTTAAAGATGGTATTTTAGCATTAGATTTATTACGTAGACCAGAAATGGACTATGATGCTATTATGGAAATCTTAGAAGAAGAATCTCCAGTAAGTGCAGATGTTCAAGAACAAGTTGAAATTCAAACTAAATACGAAGGTTACATCCAAAAATCATTAGCACAAGTTGAAAAAATGAAACGTATGGAAGATAAAAAAATACCTGAAAATATAGATTATGATGCAATTAACAGTTTAGCTACTGAAGCACGTCAAAAACTTAAAGAAGTAAACCCATTAGATATTGCACAAGCTTCACGTATTTCAGGTGTTAATCCTGCAGACATTTCAATATTGCTTGTTTATATTGAACAAGGTAAAATTCAGAAGGTGAAATAGATGAACGAACAAACATTTATTAATTCATTAAAAGAATCAGGTATAGAAATTACAGATAAACAATTAAAACAATTTGAAATTTATTTTGAAACGCTAGTAGAGTGGAATGAAAAAATTAATTTAACAGCAGTGACTGAAAAAGAAGAAGTCTATTTGAAGCACTTTTTTGATTCTGTTTCACCTAGCTTTTATATAGATTTCAATAAAATTGAGTCTGTATGTGATGTAGGTGCAGGAGCAGGATTTCCAAGCATTCCATTAAAAATAATTTATCCGCATTTGCAAATTACAATAGTAGATTCATTAAATAAACGAATTAAATTTTTAAATGAATTAGCAGCTGCCTTGGACTTAGACAAAGTAAACTTTGTTCATGATAGAGCTGAAACATTTGGAAAAAGTAATTATCGTGAAAGTTTTGATCTTGTAACAGCTCGTGCAGTCGCAAGATTATCAGTACTAAGTGAACTTTGCATACCTTTAGTTAAAAAAGGTGGCCAATTTGTAGCTCTCAAAGGTGCACAAGGCAATGAAGAGTTAGAAGATGCACAATTTGCTATTTCTGTCCTAGGTGGTCAAGTGAATGAAGTATATGACTTCACTTTACCTTTAGAAGAAAGTATGAGACAAATTATTACGATAGATAAATTAAGACAAACACCTAAGAAATATCCAAGAAAACCAGGAACACCAAACAAAGAACCTATAACAAAATAATTCCTGGGAAATATGTATGAACGAAAGTAGGTATATTGAGATGAAAAAGCCTTTTTCTAAATTATTTGGACTTAAAGACAAAGAATTAGAACATATAGAAGAAGCTAGAGCTGAAGGTAATGTAGCGATAATTTCAACAGAAAGAATTGTGCCAAACCGTTACCAACCGAGAAAAGTATTTGATGAATCAAAAATTAAAGAATTGGCACAATCTATAAGAGAACATGGATTATTACAGCCTATTGTAGTTCGTCCAATTGAAGAAGGTATGTATGAAATCATTGCTGGAGAGCGAAGATTTCGTGCAATAAAACATAACGATTTACCTGAGACTGAAGTAATCATTAAACCGTTAAACGATAAAGAAACAGCAGCAGTTGCATTGATTGAAAATATTCAACGAGAAAATTTATCAGCTATAGAAGAAGCGGAAGCATATAAAAAACTGCTTGATCTAGAAGGTATAACACAACAAGATTTAGCCGCAAGCATGGGAAAAAGTCAATCATTCATAGCGAACAAATTAAGATTGCTTAAATTATCAGAACCAATCATTATTTCATTACAAAAAGGTGAAATAACTGAAAGACATGCAAGAGCAATGTTAGGTTTAGATGACGATGGTCAACAAGATGTCTTAACAACAATTCAATCACAAAATTTAAACGTAAAACAAACAGAAGATCGTGTTAAAAAAATACGAGGATCAGAAAAAGTAAAAGCTAAACAATTTCAATTCGAACAAGATATTACAGAAGCACTTGATACACTCGGACAAAGCATTAAAAATGTTGAAAAAGAAGGTATTAAAGTAAAACGAATCGATGAAGAACATAAAGACTTTTACGAAATTACGATTAAAGTGTATAAAAGAAAATAATGAAAAAGTCTAAGACAATTATTTTGTCTTAGATTTTTTTTATTTATTTACAAGTGCGAAATCATTACAGATGTAGCATTGTATTTCCTAAAAAACTCATTTATAATTATGTAAACGCTTGCACTTACAAAGGGGGATTTCAATGATTACATTTTTAGTTTCAATAGTATTATTGATTGTAGGGTATTTTACATATGGTAAGTATATCGAAAAGATGTTTGGTGTTAAGGATGAACGTCCGACACCGGCTCATGATCAAAGGGATAATATTGATTATGTTCCAATGACGACGAATAAGAATTCATTGATTCAATTATTGAATATCGCTGGTGTTGGACCTATTTTTGGTCCAATTATGGGTGCTTTATATGGTCCGGTTGCTTTTTTATGGATTGTATTAGGTTCTATATTTGCTGGTGCTGTTCACGATTATTTAACGGGTATGATTTCAATTCGTAACAAAGGGGCTCACTTACCTGAATTAGCTGGTAAATTCTTAGGTAATGTGATGAAACATTTGGTTAATGTGTTTACGTTATTACTACTTTTATTGACTGGTACTGTGTTTGTTACTAGTCCAGCATTACTTCTACATTCACTAATGGATGGAAAAATTGCTTTAGGTATTATTATCTTTGTTATTTTCTTATATTATTTCTTATCTACAATTTTACCGATTGATAAAATTATTGGTAAGGTATATCCGATATTTGGTTTAATTCTCATGATTTCAGCAGTAGGTATTTTCGTGAGGTTATTGATGACAGGAGCAGAGATTCCAGAATTAACTTTAAAGAATATGCATCCTGATTCTGCACCGATATTCCCATTATTATTCTTTACTATCACGTGTGGTGCTTTATCTGGTTTCCATGCGACGCAATCGCCAATTATTTCTAGAACGACAAATAATGAAAAGAATGGCCGTAAAATATTTTATGGCATGATGATTGCTGAAGGTATTATCGCTATGGTTTGGGCTGCAGCGGCAATGAGTTTATTCGGTGGTTATGGCGGACTTCAAGAAGTATTAGCTAAAGGTGAAGCGGCTCTTGTAGTTAGTGAAGCATCTACAATGTTATTAGGCTCAGTGTTTGGTACATTAGCAATTCTTGGTGTTATTGTATTACCAATTACGAGTGGTGATACGTCATTTAGAAGTGCTAGAATGATTCTTGCAGATTACTTTAAATTTGGTCAAAAGAAAATGTGGAAACGATTTGCAATAGCAATACCAATGTTTATTATTAGTTTCATTTTAACAACAGTGGACTTTACAATCTTATGGAGATACTTCTCTTGGGCAAACCAAACTACAGCTACAATAGCGCTGTGGATAGGTGCAATGTATCTATTGTTATCTAAAAAGAATTTCTACGTAGCATTGATTCCTGCATTGTTTATGACATGGAATATATTCACTTATATTTTAAGTCAGCCGATTGGTTTTGGAATGGATTTATCTCTAAGCTACTGGTTATCAGTAGGTCTTACAATTTTATGTAGTATGTATTTCTATTATTTATATCGTAAAAACAGTGAAAATGCGATTGAAATCGATCATCAAATTGGATCTGCAACAGTTTCAAAATACTAAACATCATAATAAGAACCTTTCGGTCTCCACCGAAAGGTTCTTATTTTATATATTTAATATAGGGAAGGAAGTCTGCCATATAGTACTCGCTCAAAAATATTATATGGCAGTGTTATTAGATTTGGAACTAATGGCTAATATAACTGAACCGTGTGTTGGCAGTTCTTTTAATTTGGTTGTTTTACTGTGCTATCTTTACGTAATTTTTCTACTGATTTTACTAGTACAGTTAAAGCTTGTTTAACTTCATCTTCTTGTCTTGTTTTCAATCCGCAGTCAGGGTTTACCCAGAATAGAGAACGGTCAATTTCTTTAAGTGCTCTATCGATTGCTACAGTAATTTCTTCTTCTGTAGGTATACGCGGACTATGAATGTCATATACGCCTAAACCAATTCCTAAATCGTATGTGATATCTTCAAAGTCTTGGATTAAATCGCCATGGCTTCTTGATGTTTCAATTGAAATAACATCAGCATCAAGTGATTTGATTGCATGGATGATTTGTCCAAATTGAGAGTAACACATATGCGTATGAATTTGTGTTGAATCTTGGACTGAAGATGTTGATAATCTGAATGAACGAACAGCTTTATCTAAGTAATCTTCATGATATTCTGAACGTAAAGGTAAGCCTTCGCGCAATGCTGGTTCGTCTACTTGAATCACTTTAATGCCTGATTCTTCAAGTGCTAATACTTCTTCGTTTATAGCTAAAGCGATTTGATCTTGAACTTCGCTACGAGGAATATCAACACGTTCGAATGACCAGTTTAAGATTGTAACTGGACCTGTAAGCATACCTTTAACAGGTTTGCCAGTTAAGCTTTGAGCATATAGTGTTTCTTTAACTGTTAGTGGAGCTGTCCATTTAACATCACCATAGATGATTGGTGGTTTAACAGCACGAGAACCGTATGATTGAACCCAACCGAACTTAGTTACTAAGAATCCATTTAATTTTTCACCGAAGAATTCTACCATGTCATTACGTTCGAATTCACCATGTACTAATACATCTAAACCAATATCTTCTTGAATATCAATCCAACGCTTAATTTCATTTTGTACAAATTCTTCATATTTTTCGTCTGAAATTCTATTGTTTTTCCAATCTGCACGATATTTTCTTACTTCTCTTGATTGAGGGAATGAACCTATCGTCGTTGTTGGTAAATCAGGTAAGTTTAATACTTCATCTTGTAAAACTTTTCTCTCTTTAAATGGCGTTGTACGTTCTGATTTCACGGAATCATAATCGTATTCAAGTTGTTTGAATGATTGACTTTCAAATCGTTCAAATTGAGTTTTTAATTCATTGTATAAAGTGTCATCATTTTCATTAAATAATTGTTTTAAAGCATATAGTTCGTCTAATTTCTCAGTGGCAAAGCTTAAACCTTCTCGAACTGAATCATCTAATGTTTCTTCTTCTAAAGTAACTGGTACATGTAATAATGAAGAAGAAGGCTGAATAACTAATTCATTTGTATATGGTTGTAAAGAGGCAATCAGTTCTTTTTTAGCTTCAATGTTAGTTGCCCAAACATTTCTACCATCAACAATACCAGCAAATAGTGCCTTTTCTTTAGGGAATAAACCATCTTTTATTTGTTGTAAGTTAAATCCATTATCATGAACGAAATCTAAACCAAGACCATAGACAGGCAATTGTCCTACAAAGTTTAAATCAACACGTTCGAAGTATGTTTGTAATACTAAGTTTGTAGATGGAACTTCTTTATTAAAGAATTCATATGCTTCTTTAGTAATATCTTGAAGTTCTTTAGCTTCGTCAGTTACTAAAATTGGTTCATCTACTTGGATATATTCTGCACCAGCTTCAGTTAAACTTTCGAATACTTCTTTATATAATGGTAACAGTGTTCTAACTTTTTCCTCAAAACTTTGGTCTCCGCCTTTTGATAAAGCTACATAAGTCACAGGTCCTACGATTACTGGATGAGATGTTACACCAGTTTCTTTAGAAAAGTTGAATTTTTCTAGTAACACATTGTTATTTACTTTAGGAGTAACGTTATCCCATTCAGGTACGATATAGTGATAGTTTGTGTTAAACCATTTGATAAGTGCACTTGCAACGTGTTCTTTATTACCTCTTGCAATATCAAATAATAATTCATCATCAACAGGACGTCCTTGGAAACGCTCTGGAATGATATTAAATAATAATGATGTATCAAGTACATGGTCATATAATGAGAAATCACCAGCAGGAATTTGATCGACATGATGTTCTTTTTGAATTGTTAAAATTTCTTTATGTAGATCTTGCAATGTTTGATCTAATTCAGCTTTATCTATTTTCTTAGCCCAGTAGCTTTCAATGGCTTTCTTCCATTCTCTTTTTTTACCTAGTCTTGGAAATCCTAAATTTGCTGTTTTAATTGTCATAATATTGCCTCCTTGGTTTGTGTTTCAGTTTTTGATTTTGAATAATTTGCTAATTCAACGGATAAATCATATTTTAAAAATGGTGTAACGATGTACAGACCATTAAAATATTGGTGTATCGCATCAATCAATTGCTTGCTCAAGTTAATACTGAGCTTACGAGTTGCGTCTCGATCGTCTTTAACTTTTTCAAAAGCGTTGAGAACAGTTTCTGATAATTTAATACCGGGAACTTCATTGTGTAAAAATAGGGCGTTATTATAGTTTGTA
This sequence comes from Mammaliicoccus fleurettii, assembly GCF_003970575.1. Classification (GTDB taxonomy): domain Bacteria; phylum Bacillota; class Bacilli; order Staphylococcales; family Staphylococcaceae; genus Mammaliicoccus; species Mammaliicoccus fleurettii. Next base: position 9,511 of record NZ_RXWZ01000043.1, on the reverse strand, counting down.
ATTGGCATGATGCCAATAAAGATTGGTGCATCTATATGTTTTGTTGCTTCATATATTTCTTTAACTCTTTCAGGTTCATAGATAGGTTGTGTAATGAAGTATTCCATTCCAGACTCTATCTTTTTTTCTAATCTTTTAACTGCTGGTTCAAGACGTCTTACATTTGGATTAAAAGCGCCTGCTACAGAGAAGTTAGTATTACTTCTTAATGTGTCTCCATCTGCGTTAATACCTTGATTAAATTGGGTAATCATTTCAGCTAATCCACTAGAATTTACATCGAATACACTTGTTGCACCAGGGAAATTACCAACTTTTGATGGATCACCTGTAATAGTTAAAATATCATTAATACCTAGTAACGAAAGTCCCATTAGATGTGACTGAAGACCAATTAAATTTCTATCTCGACATGCTAAGTGTACGAGGGGTCTAATTTTATATTGTTGCTTTATAATGCTAGCTGCTGCTATGTTAGAAATTCTAACGCTTGCTAATGAGTTGTCAGCAAGTGTTACAGCTTCAACACCCGCGTCTTCTAGAGCTTGTATACCATCGAAAAATTTATTCGTATCTAAATGTTTTGGTGTATCAAGTTCAACAATAACGGTCGGTCTTTGTTGAACGAGTTCTTTAATGCTAGGTTCATTTTTATTTTGCTTTTTATACTGTTTTGTCTCTATTGGAATAACATTTTTTTGCTTGATAGGCTTTAAATCTTTAACGACATTTTTGATTTTTTTAATATGTTCTGGTGTTGTACCACAGCAACCACCTATTAATCTGACGCCTTGATTGACAAGTTCTTTAGCTGCGTCAGAAAAGTATTCCGAATTGTTATTGTATTTCAAGTCATTGTCTTCTAAATCCAGCAAACTTGCATTAGGGTAACAAGAAAGATATGCACTGTTAGGAATTTCAATATGTTTATACGTCTTTATCATATGATAAGGTCCGTGGTGACAGTTTAAACCAACAACATCTGCGCCTTCTCTTAGTAATGCCTCTAATGCGTCAGGTATAGGTGTACCATTTCTTAAATAATTAGTATTACTTGCTGTAAGTTGAGCAATAATCGGAATGTCATATTTCGCTTTTGCATCTTTTAAGACGGTAAGCAGCTCTTCTAAATCATAGTAAGTTTCAAATAGAATGCCATCTACACCTTCATTTACAAGTGTTTCAATTTGAATTTCTGTATGATACTGAATAGCCTCTATAGATAAGTCACTCTTTTTTATGTTACGAAAGCCACCTACAGTACCTAATATAAACGTATCTTTATTGCTTGCTTTTTTAGCGATTTGAACAGCTTCACGATGTATTTCTTTGACGCGATGCTCTAAATTGAAGTCTTTTAGCTTTTCGAAATTAGCACCGTAAGTGTTCGTTTGAATGATATCAGCACCTGCTTCTATATATGAGCGGTGTATTTGTTCTACTTTTTTAGGATGAGTAAGGTTATAACTTTCTGGGCAAGTGTCTAATCCTTCTGAGTAAAAGATTGTTCCAATTGCACCGTCAGCCACTAAAATGCGGTTCTTCAATGCTTCTTTCAGATTCATATATAGCCTCCTTTAATGCCCAATCGATATCTGTAATCAATTCTCTGACATCTTCCAATCCTACTGATAGTCTAAATAAGCCGTTTGTAATACCACGTTCAGCTCTAATGTTTTCAGGTATAGCTGCGTGACTCATTGTAGCTGGGTGAGAAAGAATGGTTTCAACACCACCTAAACTTACAGAAACTAAAGGTATATTTAGATGGTCAACAAATGCTTGTGCTTTTGATTCATCTTTAAGTCTGAATCCTAATACGGCACCACCATTTTTAGCTTGTCTTAAATGTGTGTCATTTGTTATTGGATAGTAAACAGTTTCAATTGCTTCATTTTCAATTAAATATCTATAAATTTGTTCAGTATTGCTAACAGATTGTTTAAATCTAATTGGTAATGTTTTTAAATGCTTAGCAAGTGTCCATGAATCATAGACGCTTAATCCTGAGCCAGTTCCATTTTGAATTAAGTAAATATCATTTTTAAGTTGGGGATCATTTACGATAACAGCGCCAGCAATCAGGTCACTATGACCTCCTAAGAATTTCGTTGCAGAATGAATGACAATATCTGCTCCAAGTTTCAAAGGAGACTGTCCTAATGGTGTCATGAATGTATTATCTACGGCTAAAAGTGCTTCATTTCTACGAGCAATTTGTCCAACACCATTAATATCAGTTACTTTAAATAGCGGGTTAGATGGTGTTTCTACATAGATAAGCTTTGTATTATCCTGTACAGCGTCTTCTACTTGTTGTAAGTCTGTTTGGTCGACAGTTGTAAATTCGATTTTGAATTTTTTTAGTATTTGTTCTGTTAATCTGAAAGTACCTCCGTATACATCATCAGGAAGTATAACGTGATCTCCAGGTTCTAATGTAAGGAATACAGCCGTTACTGCAGCTATCCCAGAACTGAATGCAAATCCATAATTACCGCCTTCTAAATCGGCTAACTTTTCTTCGAGTAACTTTCTGTTAGGATTACCACTTCTTGCGTAATCAAATTCAGTATTACCACCTAATGTTTGTTGGTGATATGTTGATGAATAATATAATGGTTGGTTGCTTGATAAATGTTCATTACCTCTAGTGGAGTCTAATATTAATGACGTTTCTTTTGAATAACTCATAATGACACCCCTTCTTTCTTTGATTTTTTTAGAGCTTGAAGTATATCTGCGTAAATATCTTCATAGTCTTCAATTCCGATTGATAGACGAAGTAGATATTCGTCGATACCACGTTTATCTTTTTCTTCATCGGCCATGTCTACATGCGTTTGTGTATATGGAAAAGTGATGAATGTTTCAGTGCCACCAAGACTTTCGGCAAATATACATAAATCAATATTTTGTAAAAAACGATCTACACTGTAAGCTTTGTTTAATCTAATGCTTAACATGCCTGTTTGCCCTGAATAAAGTACTTCATCAATGCTTTCAATTGACTGAAAAGAAGCGGCTAATTTTTGGGCATTTTCGGTAGCACGATCAAGTCGTATGTGTAATGTTTTTAAACCTCTTAGTAATAAATAACTGTCGAAAGGTGATAGTGTTGCACCAATCATATTGTGAAATTGAGCAAGTAGTTCACCTAAATAATCGTCTGATACGGTTACAATGCCTGCTAATACATCATTATGACCACTTATGTATTTTGTAGCAGAATGTAATACAATGTCAGCTCCATCTTTTAATGGTGTAGAAAAGTAAGGTGTTAAGAATGTATTATCAATAATTGTTAAAATATTTTTAGACTTCGCTATTGCATACAATGGTTCTAATTCCACTGTGAACATTAATGGATTTGATACGGGTTCTATAAAGAAAGCTCTCGTATGCTCATTGATAGATGCATTGACCTCTTCAATATTTGAAAAATCGATGTATTTAAACTTAATGTTGTATTGTTTTTCATAAAATTCAAAGATTCTAAATGTGCCACCATATAAATCATATGAAACGAGAATTTCATCATTTGGTTTAAATAAGTTACATATTAATTGAATACTTGCCATACCACTAGAAGTTGCAAATGCGTATTTTCCACCTTCTAATTTGGCAAATGCTTCTTCGAATTGTGAGCGAGTTGGATTCTTAGTCCTCGTATAATCGAAGCCAGTTGAACATCCTAATTTTTCATGTTGATAGGCTGTTGAAAGATATATAGGATTTGTGGTTGCACCTGTATGATCTTTAGTTAATGAAATTTGAGCGAGTTGAGTAGATTTCATAATAGCCTTCCTCCCTAATGTATTTAAAAATAAAAAAAGCTTCCGTCCTTTAAACCCGATATTAATCGGATGTAAAGGACGAAAGCTTAGCTCGCGGTACCACCTTTGTTCGTAATGACATTACTGACACTACCTCTATAAGTACGTGGTCTCTTGTAAAAGAGTATATAATGGCAGTAAAAATATGAACAAATTCCAGTACGCCATCAACACTAAAGAGACTTTAATACTGTATCGCTATAACGGGCGATCCCGTTGACACCTCAATATCGATGTCACCACTCCAAGGCCATTTTCAATCTTTCTTTCAATATTCCCTTTCAGCAAATGGGAACTCTCTGATAATTGCAGTTTAAGATTTACTTTCCTTTTTATCGTGCTTTTAATTAATATTTCGTTGTTGATATATTACACAATACTATGGGCATATTTTTTTGTCAACAACTTTTCTGAATATTTTAATTTATCGGTCAATTATTCTTTTGTGCATATCATCTTCAAAATTGTTATAATCTAATTTGGATGTTTTACGTGAAACAAATTAGAATATATAACGTGGTGATGAAATGAAAGAAAGAAATCACGAACTTGTTGAAAAGATTTCTTATAACTTTAGTCATGATAAAGTTGTTGAGATTCCTTTAGACAAATTAAGAAGAAATCCATATCAACCTAGAGATTATTTTGATGAAGAAGCTTTAAAAGATTTAACGCAGTCTATTTCACAACATGGTGTATTACAACCAATAGTAGTAAGAGAAACAATTAAAGGATATGACATTGTGGTTGGCGAAAGAAGATTCAGAGCAAGTCAATTAGCTGAGAAAGACACAGTACCAGCAATTATTAAAGTGCTAACTGATGAAGAAATGTTAGAACTCGCTATAATTGAGAATCTTCAACGTGAGAATCTTAAACCATTAGAAGAAGCAAAGAGTTATGCCACAATGATGGCAGAACTAAATTTAAAGCAACAAGACGTAGCAGATAGATTAGGTAAATCAAGATCTTATATTGCTAATGTCTTAAGATTACTAAATCTACCTCCAAGCGTGAAAAGTTTAATCAACGAAGAAAAATTATCAAGTGCACATGGCAGAACTTTGCTTGGAATAGAGAAAAAGCATCAAATCAATCAAGTTGCTAAAAAAGTGATTAAAGAAAATATGAGCGTTAGAGCGTTAGAAGAATATATAAAATTTTTGAATGCTAACGGTCAAGAGAAACCAAAACAACCAAAACATAATAAACCAAGCTTTTTAGTTAAACATGAATATCAGTTGAAAGAGAAATATGGAACGAACATTGATATTTCAAAGACAAAAAAAGCAGGTAAAATTTCACTTGAATTTAATTCTGAAGCAGAATACAAAAGAATTATGGAATTATTGTTAGAAGAATAAGAGGTGTGAAAATGAATAAAATTATGAGCGTCATTCATAAACTAATCGATCCTTTTATGGATCCAGATAATTGGCAAAAATGGATAGAACAAATTTTCATCGGGATATTTTATATTATATTAGCGTTTATTATAATTAAGATACTTCATAAATTAGTCGAGAAATTCTTTACTACGAAATACGGAACTAAGAGGGTAGGGAAGTCTAACAAGCGTGCTAAAACAATGGTAAACCTACTACAAAACATTATTTCATATGTTGTGTGGTTCATTGTTGCTACGACAATATTAAGCAATGTAGGAATAAGAGTTGAAAGTATTATTGCAGGTGCTGGAGTTGCAGGTTTAGCAATTGGTTTTGGTGCTCAAACTTTAGTTAAAGATGTCATAACTGGTTTCTTTATTATTTTTGAGAATCAATTTGATGTTGGAGACTATGTAAAAATTAATACTACGGGTACAACTGTTGCTGAAGGTACTGTACAATCAATAGGGATGAGATCTACGAGAATTTTATCATTTGCAGGAGATTTAACGATTCTTCCAAATGGTACAATGAATGAGATTGTAAACTTCTCAATTCATAATGGTATGGCTATTGTGGAAGTACCTGTATCCATAAAAGAAGACTTAGATGAATTAGAAAGTAAATTATATAAATTTTTACCTACACTAAAAGAAAAATATCAAATTTTCATAAAAGACCCTGAAATTTTAGGTGTAGAAAATGTTACAGCAGTAGAAGCAACGATAAAAATCGCAGGCGAAACAGAACCTAACGAACATGCGACAGGTGCAAGAATATTAAGAAGAGAAATCAAATCGTTCTTTGATAAAGAAGGTATTCAAGCACCAATACCAACTATGGTTTCTTATAATCCTAATAACATTCAATAATCGTCTAATCGGGAGGCTGTAATATGATTAAATCGTATAATTTAAATGATATCGTTGAAATGAAGAAGCAGCATGCATGTGGTTATAATAAATTTAAAATCATAAGACTTGGTGCAGATGTTAGAATTAAATGTGAAGAATGTTCTCGTAGCATTATGCTACCTAGACAAGAATTTAATAAAAAAATCAAAAAAATAATCGAAAAAGGACAAGGTGAATAACATATGGCATTAACAGCTGGCATAGTAGGATTACCTAACGTAGGTAAATCAACACTATTTAACGCAATTACTAAAGCAGGAGCATTAGCAGCGAACTATCCATTCGCAACAATCGATCCAAACGTAGGAATCGTAGAAGTACCAGATCATCGTTTACAAGAATTAACGAAATTAGTTAAACCTAAGAAGACAGTTCCAACAGCTTTCGAATTTACAGATATAGCAGGTATCGTAAAAGGCGCATCTAAAGGTGAAGGATTAGGGAATAAATTCTTATCACATATCCGTGAAGTAGATGCAATTTGCCAAGTTGTACGTGCATTCGAAGACGAAAATGTAACACATGTATCTGGTAAAGTAGATCCAATAGATGATATTGAAGTAATTAATATGGAATTAGTGTTAGCAGATTTAGAATCAGTAGAAAAACGCTATGATAGAGTAGCAAAAATGGCTAAACAGAAAGATAAAGATGCAGTAGCAGAAGAAAAAGTATTAGCAAAAATAAAAGAAACATTAGAAAACAATGAACCAGTAAGAAGCTTAGAATTCTCATCAGATGAAAAATCAATCGTGAAACATTTAAGCTTATTAACATCAAAACCAATGTTATACGTAGCAAACGTAGCAGAAGATGAAGTAGCAAGTCCAGAACACAATGAATATGTACAAAAAATAGAAGAATACGCAAATAACGAAGGATCAGAAGTAATCGTTATTTCAGCTAAAATCGAAGAAGAATTAGCAACATTAGACGATGAAGACCGTGAAATGTTCTTAGAAGATTTAGGCGTAGAAGAAGCAGGATTAGACAAGTTAATCCGCGCATCATATAACCTGTTAGGACTAGCAACATACTTTACAGCAGGAGAACAAGAAGTAAGAGCATGGACATTTATAGAAGGCATGACAGCACCACAATGTGCCGGAATCATCCATACAGACTTCGAAAGAGGCTTCATTAGAGCAGAAACAGTAAGCTATGATGATTTATTGAATAATAACGGTATGAACGGTGCAAAAGAAGCGGGTAAAGTAAGATTAGAAGGAAAAGAATATCTAATGAAAGACGGAGACGTAGTTCATTTTAGATTTAATGTGTAATAGATAGAATTTTAAAGAGGCTGAGACATTGTGTCTCGGCCTCTTTTGTCGTTGTATTTGTTAGTTGAATATGAAGGTATGGACTAGATAGGTAGGAAAATCGCACGATGAGTTTGTAGTCTTCGTGCGATTTGATTGAATTTCTGCTTTTACTGACCCTCTAAAAGCATGTACTCAGAAGGCGTGTTAAAACCATTTATATTTTAAATGATATAGTCACTACTTAATAGTTGCAGTATTGACTAAAAAACATTGTAAAAAGTAATACTCTATGCTATAATTCTTGATTGTGAGTAATGAAAATTATTCCTTGCTTAATACTAAGTTATTAGGCCGCATAGACCACAAGGAGGTGTAAATTGATGAGAACATATGAAGTAATGTACGTAGTACGTCCAAATATCGAAGACGAAGCTAGAAAAGCTGTCGTTGAACGTTTTAAAGGAATCTTAGCTTCAAACGGTTCAGAAATCGTCGAAGAAAAGGATTGGGGTAAACGTCGTTTAGCTTATGAAATCCAAGACTTCACTGAAGGTTTCTACAATATCGTTAGAGTTAAGTCTGAAAATGACGAATCAATCAGCGAATTCGATCGTTTAGCGAAAATCACTGATGATATCATTCGTCACATCGTTGTACGTGAAGAAGAAAAATAATTTAACTTTTAAGATATGGGGGAGATTAAATGATTAATCGTGTTGTATTAGTCGGTCGATTAACTAAAGATCCGGAATACAGAGTAACACCCTCAGGCGTTCAAGTTGCTACTTTTACCTTAGCTATCAATCGTACTTTTACGAATCAGCAAGGTGAAAGAGAAGCTGACTTTATCAACTGTGTTGTATTTAGACGTCCCGCAGAGAATGTAAACAATTACTTATCTAAAGGTAGTCTTGCAGGTGTTGAAGGTCGTCTACAATCTCGTAGCTACGAGAACCAAGAAGGTCGTCGTGTTTATGTAACTGAAGTTGTTTGTGACAGTGTTCAATTCCTTGAACCTAAAGGCGCAAATCAACGTCAATCTGGTAATGATAACCAATCATATAACCAAAATAATAACGAGTTCCAAAATTATGGACAAGACTTTGGTGGTAACCAACAACAAGGACAAAAAGCACCTTCAAATCAACAGTCAAACAATAATCAACAATCAAGTAACCCATTTGCAAATGCTAATGGACCAATTGATATCAGTGATGATGATTTGCCGTTCTAATAGTTGATTGAAACGAATATAAATAAAAAAATTTAAAAAGAAGGGAGGAACACAATCATGGCAGGTGGACCAAGAAGAGGTGGTCGTCGTCGTAAAAAAGTTTGTTATTTCACAGCAAACGGTATTACACATATCGACTACAAAGATACTGATTTACTTAAAAAGTTTATCTCAGAAAGAGGTAAAATTTTACCACGTCGTGTAACTGGTACTTCAGCGAAATACCAACGTTTGCTTACTATAGCTATTAAACGTTCACGTCACATGGCTTTATTACCATACGTTAAAGAAGAACAATAATATATAACGTATAGCAAAACCCTCTAGCACTCAGGCTAGAGGTTTTTTTGTGTCTGAAATTAGGGAGAATACACATAGTAAATGTTACTATATAGGTACAAAATGCTTTCGAAAGTGTATATATAAATAAATTCAACAAAATGGAGTTGTTGCTTAATGACTAAAAGAACAAAAGAAGAAGTCGACGCAGGACTTGAAAAGTATCGAGCAGAAACAAGAGCGGCAGTACTTAAAGGCATACGAGAAGGTAAGGGAAAACCTTTAACAATGAATGAACGTATACGCATAGACAACGAAATTGCGTATCAGAAAAACAAATCATTATCAGAACGTTGGAATGAAGACGCCGAAATGTATGAGAAACGGAATAAAGATGATAAAGCAAAAGAAAAACGTGTAGAAGCGACCAAAGAACGTTTAAGAAAAGACTTTAAAAAAGAGGAATAAAAGGGCAATAATATATAACAAAACCCTCTAGCACTCAGTGAACTGTACCCTGTCAAGTAGACAACTAAATAATAAAAATGGATTTTTGGTCGAATTCATAGCTAAGCTATGGATTCGGCCATTTTTA
>NZ_RXWZ01000042.1 GCF_003970575.1 Mammaliicoccus fleurettii | reverse complement strand
GTTCCCATGCCGAACACAGAAGTTAAGCTCTTTAGCGCCGATGGTAGTTGGGCTTACGTTCCGCGAGAGTAGGACGTTGCCGGGCAAATAATAATTATACATATGTTATTAAAATGGAGAATTAGCTCAGCTGGGAGAGCATCTGCCTTACAAGCAGAGGGTCGGCGGTTCGAACCCGTCATTCTCCACCATTTTAAGCCGGCCTAGCTCAACTGGTAGAGCAACTGACTTGTAATCAGTAGGTTGGGGGTTCAAGTCCTCTGGCCGGCACCATTTTTTAGAGCCATTAGCTCAGTTGGTAGAGCATCTGACTTTTAATCAGAGGGTCAGAGGTTCGAATCCTCTATGGCTCATAGCGGGTGTGGCGGAATTGGCAGACGCACTAGACTTAGGATCTAGCGCCGCAAGGCGTGGGGGTTCGACTCCCTTCACCCGCATTTTATTAATATGATTCAAGCATTTAATCTTGCAGAAGTAGTTCAGCGGTAGAATACAACCTTGCCAAGGTTGGGGTCGCGGGTTCGAATCCCGTCTTCTGCTCCATTATTTGCCGGGGTGGCGGAACTGGCAGACGCACAGGACTTAAAATCCTGCGGTAAGTGATTACCGTACCGGTTCGATTCCGGTCCTCGGCACCATTTTAATATGCGCCCGTAGCTCAATTGGATAGAGCGTTTGACTACGGATCAAGAGGCTAGGGGTTCGACTCCTCTCGGGCGCGTAATGACCATTTTTGGTTACGGGAAGTAGCTCAGCTTGGTAGAGCACTTGGTTTGGGACCAAGGGGTCGCAGGTTCGAATCCTGTCTTCCCGACTCTTTAAAAGTTACATATTAAATGGGGGCTTAGCTCAGATGGGAGAGCGCCTGCTTTGCACGCAGGAGGTCAGCGGTTCGATCCCGCTAGTCTCCACCATTTAAAATAATATTATTACGGCGGCGTAGCTCAGCTGGCTAGAGCGTACGGTTCATACCCGTGAGGTCGGGGGTTCGATCCCCTCTGCCGCCATTAAAATTTTGAATATGAAATACATATTTTAAATTTTGGACCTTTAGCTCAGTTGGTCAGAGCAAACGGCTCATAACCGTTGGGTCGCAGGTTCGAGTCCTGCAAGGTCCATACTTATATAGTGGAGGAATACCCAAGTTCGGCTGAAGGGATCGGTCTTGAAAACCGACAGGGGCTTAACGGCTCGCGGGGGTTCGAATCCCTCTTCCTCCGCCATTATATTTGTAAAATTAAATTATTATTATCGCGGGATGGAGCAGTTCGGTAGCTCGTCGGGCTCATAACCCGAAGGTCGGTGGTTCAAATCCACCTCCCGCAATTATTATTTTAGGTCCCGTGGTGTAGCGGTTAACATGCCTGCCTGTCACGCAGGAGATCGCGGGTTCGATTCCCGTCGGGACCGCCATTTTTTAAAATTTTATGTATGGCTCAGTAGCTCAGTCGGTAGAGCAAAGGACTGAAAATCCTTGTGTCGGCGGTTCGATTCCGTCCTGAGCCATCTTTTAACATTATGCCGGCCTAGCTCAATTGGTAGAGCAACTGACTTGTAATCAGTAGGTTGGGGGTTCAAGTCCTCTGGCCGGCACCATCTATCGGAGGGGTAGCGAAGTGGCTAAACGCGGCGGACTGTAAATCCGCTCCTTCGGGTTCGGCAGTTCGAATCTGCCCCCCTCCACCATATTTCTTATAATTTAATAGGGGCATAGTTTAACGGTAGAATAGAGGTCTCCAAAACCTTTGATGTGGGTTCGATTCCTACTGCCCCTGCCATGGCGGTTGTGGCGAAGTGGTTAACGCATCGGATTGTGGTTCCGACACGCGTGGGTTCGATTCCCATCAGCCGCCCTTACTTTTATTAATGGGCTATAGCCAAGCGGTAAGGCAACGGACTTTGACTCCGTCACGCGCTGGTTCGAATCCAGCTAGCCCAGTAGTCTGGCGGCATAGCCAAGTGGTAAGGCAGAGGTCTGCAAAACCTCTATTCACCGGTTCAAATCCGGTTGCCGCCTCCATTAATATTTTGCGGGAGTATTTCAACTCTTAGAATACATTCCTTCCCGGAATGAGATATAGGTGTAAATCCTATCTTCCGCTCCATTATTTTTCAGAACTACTAATTATTAAAATGCGGGAGTATTTCAACTCTTAGAATACATTCCTTCCCGGAATGAGATATAGGTGTAAGTCCTATCTTCCGCTCCATTATTTCTTCCATTGGGAAGATTTTTTTGTAGGAAATATAATTATGCCGGTGTGGTGGAATTGGCAGACACGCGGGACTCAAAATCCCGTGTCCGTTGAGGACGTGTCGGTTCGAACCCGACCACCGGTACTTATAACAAAAAGGCTGAGACAATTAATTTGTCTCAGCCTTTTATAATTTCATCATTAGATTACTGTCTTCTTCTTTTACTAACCTGCAATTTAAAGTTTTATAATATAATCAATTTTTTGATCATTATACAACTTACTTCTTGTCATTACTTTTGGAATTCCGTATTTATCTTTCATATTAATTGCTTTTGTTAAATTATCATCTGCACACGCTACTATGTCAATATTTCTTGTGTGTTGAACTAATTCTACATATATTTCTGAAGTAATGTTACACCCATCAATGCCGACTTTTTGTTTATTCATTTAAATTACCCCCTAAGATATGTGATTAAATAAAGGATAATATATGAAATGCATTTCATGTCAACAATTAATATTTTTTACAGAATTTCTTTTTATTAATTTAGTTTCAAAAAAGTGATGTGTTATATTATTATCGTATAATTGGTTAAAGAGACTTTTGCCTATATTGATAAGTGGTATTTCTATCGTTGTCAAATTAAGCATCTCTGATATTTTATGATTTTCAAAGCCAATAATAGATAAATGTTCTTTTGCATCATTGTTTATACTTAGTAATAGACCAGCAGCAGTGTTGTCACCTGAAACTATAATTGCTGATGGGGGAGTTGGTGATTTATTTAAATCTTTAGCAAGTATATAACCATCTTCTAGTAATACATAATTTTCATAAATCTTTTTATTATTGAAAGTTAGTGATTTTTCTTTGCAAAAATCTTTATAAGCTGCAATCCTTAATAATGAACTTGTACTATTCTTTCTATTAATAGCACATGAGATATTTCGATGTCCATGTTCGTACAAATGGTTTAATGCCGTGTAAAAGGCTTTATAGTGATCTATATAGGTTGTACGAAGCTTAGAATGTGTTATATCTTCAAAAATAGAGATAGGACCATATTCAACATACTGTTCGATTATATTTAATGAAATATTTCTTGAACATATAATTAAGGCGTCTAGTTGTTTTAGTTTAAGCATTTCTAAAGCGTCTATTTCTTGGTCGTTATCATAAGAAGTTTGGAAAAGTACAATTTTCTTGTTTAATTTAATTGCTTCTTCTGATATACCTTGTATTAGCTGAGAAAAATAAGGATGATTAGAAAAAGGAATAACAACACCTATTAAGTTTGTTTTACCTTTTTTTAAATGTATGGCATTAATGTTAGGTATATAATTTATTTCTTCTATAACTTGGAGTACTCTATTCCTTTTCTCTTCGTTTACATAAGGGTGGTTATTAATTACTCTTGAAACAGTACTGGGAGAAACACCAGCTTTTCTTGCGACTTCTTTTAGATTTGTCATTCGGATTCCCCCTCATTTATACTATATATTATATAAATATTTTAGCATATTAACTTAAAAATTATCTTTAAATTATAAAGTAGGTGAAATTTATTAAACAACAATTTTTTGAACTGGAATGTTCTCATTTAAACGCAAATAATAGATTAGATCATAACATTATACTAGATTTACTTGATGATAATTTCAAAGAGATTGGAAAGTCGGGTAGAGTCATTTATAAAAATGATATTGAAAACAGCACTTTACATACTTTTGAATATCAAATTAGTGACTTTGTAACTGACAAGATTCAAAAAGGCATTGTATTGGTTACATATAAATTATTCAATGAGACGGATAATGTATTAACGAATAGAAGTACTTTGTGGATCAGAAAAAATAACCAGTGGAAAATGCGATTTCATCAAGGTACAATTATTTAAAATTAAAAATTTGATTGTCTATTAAAATAAACTCATATATGATTAATACATATTTAAATATGGAGGAATTTTATGGATAGACATTTCACTGTAAAGGAATTTTTCTTTAACATATTAAATGGTATAGGTGTAGGTATTGTTATTGCGCTTATACCAAATGCAATATTAGGTGTTTTATTTAGTTACTTATCACAGTTTCACCCTGTACTTGAAATGTTTAACCAAGCTTTATTACTTATGCAATATGCTATGAGTTTTATTATAGGAATAATTGTAGCTAATCAATTTAAATTCCAAGCTACAGATGCCGTGATGATAGGGGCAGCTGGATTAATAGGTTCAGGTGCTGTGAAAGTCCAAAATGGCCAATTTATGTTTGTTAGTATTGGTGATGTGGTCAATTTAATAGTTGTATTAATCATTAGTTGTTATTTAATGATTAAATTAAAAGGTAAATTTGGTTCTTTAGATATGCTAATTATGCCAATATTTATTTCGGTAGTTAGTGGTTTTATTGGAATGCTTACTTTGCCATATGTAAGTAATGTAACAAAAGGCATTGGAAAATTAATAGAACAATTCTCGACTTTAAATCCATTGTTAATGTGTATTTTGATAGCAATTACATATGCTCTCCTTATGGTCACTCCAATTTCAGTGGTAGCAATTGCAACAGCTGTAGGATTAGAAGGTCTAAGTTCAGGTGCAGGTAATATGGGAATCGTTGCGGCATGTGTAACATTCTTAATGGGATCATGGAAAGTAAATGATAAAGGGATTAATATCGTACTTATTATTGGTGCTGCAAAAATGATGATACCTGTCTACTTTAAAAATCCAATAATAGCAATACCGTTGATCATTAATGGGTTAATGAGTGGTTTGCTAACGTATTTTGTAGGAATAAAAGGAACACCTATGTCAACAGGATTCGGATATACAGGTTTTGTTGGTCCAGCTAATGCAATAAAATATATGGACGGCTCAATAATTGTAAATATAGTTCTTTTAATATTCGCGTACTTTGTTATACCATTTGTATTTGCTTATATTGTACATAGATTATGTTTGAAATTATTGCCTAAATATAATCAGGAAATGTTTTTGTTTAAAGAAAATGCATAAGAATTGAATACTAAAAAGCGCCCTCAGTTAGAGGACGCTTTTTTATATTACATTTTATATATAAATTTAACTATAATTATTAGAATA
>NZ_RXWZ01000041.1 GCF_003970575.1 Mammaliicoccus fleurettii | reverse complement strand
GTTTAACAATATATAGTTATAATTAGTGTATATTATTTAGCATTTGTTAACTATTTGTAAAAAATCCTATAGTAAGATAATTGTTAAAATTAAAGAGGAGTACATTTATGAAAGTATATACATCAGTTATATTTTGGATGAGAGCAATGGCATGTTTAAGTATTGTTATGATCCATACTATAACAACAACATTCTATAAATTTGAAATGCCAAATGAAGGCTATTTATTAAGAGTTTTTCAATTATTATTACTATATGCAACACCTATATTTGTGTTTATTTCTGAATTCTTATTAGCTAAGCATTATAAGACAGAAGTTAAAGAAGGCTTTGTGAAGCAGAAGTTACTTATTTTAGGAATTCCTTATATTATTATCAATTTAGGGCTAGCTTATGTGTATGGTCATCCTGAAAACCTGAAAGAATATATGGAATCAGTTAATTTTATGATGTTTCACGGTGGAACATTAACTTATTTTATTATCATTATTTTTCAATTTTACGCATTACATATGTTATTCGCTAAATATTTAGTGAAGTTGAATCCTATAAAGATGATTTTTTATTCATTAATTATAACGAGCCTATTTTGGGCAATGCGAACATTTATAGATGCACCTGATGCCTTTTATTTAAATTGGATGTGGCAAAGAGAAGGATGGATGGTCTTTATAGGTTGGCTAAGTTATTTCTTATTAGGCTTTTATATGGGTTACTACTATGAAACATTCATGGCTAATATACAAAGATACAGTGTTCATATTCTAGTCGGTACTTTAATTGTTACTGTAATAACTGTGTTCAACTATTTATCTGGTTGGCTAACTTTAGTAGATTCAAAACGTATAGATACACCTCTATATGTTACTATGATTATTCTGGTATTCTTTTTAATATCATCTTATACTAAGTATGTTCCAAGATTTTTTATATTCATTAGTAATTATTCGTTCTCTATTTATCTAATACACTATTTTATTGTTCATAGATTAGGGAAATTACATGATAATCCAGCATTTAATATATTATTTACGTTTACATTGACTGTTACTTTTGCAATTTGTATAACATATTTGTTTAATTTAACAAAATTTGGGAAATATATAGTTGGCGGTATTGGAAAAGTTAAGTATGAGTCGTTTTATAATAGTTATAAAAATAATCAAGTAGATTAAAGGGGGAAAAATGATGGGGAAGTTAGTCTCGATTATAGTATCTGTATATAATAAAGAACCTTATTTAAAGAAATGTATAGAATCATTAATTAATTTAAATATAGATCACTCGAAGATTGAAGCAATTTTTGTAGATGATTGCTCAACAGATCATTCCGTTGAAATAATAGAAAGTTATGTAGAAAAATTTGAATTTATAAAAATCATTAAGTTACCAAATAATACAGGTAGTCCTTCAGAACCACGAAATATAGGCATGAAAGAAGCAAGTGGAAAGTATTTAACATTATTAGATGCCGATGATTGGTTAGATACAGAAGGGTTCCCAAAATTTATTAATAAAGTTAATGAAGACGATGCTGAATTTGGTTTAGGTCAAAGTTATAAGCATACAAATAAAAATATTACATTTCATGCAAGGTTTACAGCATATAAAGATAGTTCTAATTTGAAACCTGAGGAAATAGAGAAAATTTTTAGAGCAGTTGGACCACCTGGGAAAGTATTTAAGCGTAGTATTGTAGAAGATAATCAAATAGAGTTTGAACATATGAAATTTGGAGAAGATAAACTATTTTTCATTGAGCTCATTTCGAAGATTAGTAATATTACAATGTCTACAATTCCGGTGTATCACGTGAATAGATATGACGAAAATGTTTCACTTGTAAAAGAAACATCTGTACTGGACAAAGCTTATTTAAATAAAGAAATCACAAGAAGAATTTGTAAGGCAGATATACCATTACCACTAAAAAAACTAGCTTTATCTAGAATGGTCGAAGTTGACTTCTTTAGAAGATTTTTGCATACAAAGACATTCTTGAAATCTGATAATAAACAAGAATTTTACATTTTATTTAATGAAATTGAAGAAATACTAAAAGAACATGGATTCCAAACAAAAGATTTTTTAAAAAATAAAATTTTTACAGCTATGTATGAACTATACCAATCTGAAAATGAAGATGAATTTTTAAAATTCACACATGATGTAGTATATGGGAATTGGCGTTTTTATGTCCAAAATGATGCGGTTTATAAAGAATTAGAAAATAATTATGACATCATAAACCCTATCGCTGTAGATTGTTATCCAATTTATGAGGGTACCCAATACATAAATGGAGAGATGTATGAAGTAATAAAAGTTTTAAAACCAGAACATATTAATATTACTGCCCTAAGCTTAGTTGAAATTAATAATGTGTTAAATACTCAATACATAGACTTTGATTATAAAAATGACAAAATTTATATAAATCAAAAACAATTCGATCAATTAGAAGCTTTAGATGTAAATTTATGTGTAGATCATGGTGAAATGGATAGTACGTTGGTTTATGCTTCATATCCAAGTAATAATGAAACGTTTAAAATGAAAAGACAAAGTTTCAAGGTAGAGTTTATAAATAGATTGAAAGAAAATAAAAAAAATAAATATTTTACAAACATATCTGATTCATTAATTACACTTAAAAAAACTAAGATATATAAAGATCTTGAATTTAAAGAAGCAATTATGAACTTGGAGCCAGGATCAAAAGTTGTTCCAACTGAAATAAAATATAGTTCTAACGGTACACCTAGGTTAGTCTTAGAAGATGGTAGTATAATGACTGCTAATAAAGATTTTGTCACACATATTGATGAAAAAAATCACCATAAGTATATAACTGAAGTGCCAAGTGAAGTAAAAGTTAAAAAAACTTGTAAATTATATGATTCGAGATCATTTAAAAATGAACCGATTAAAATACTAAAAATTGGTGAAAACATAAAAATCAGTAATATTATTTATACTAATAACTCAACACCACGACTTGTTACAGAAGATGGTAATTATTTAACAGCTAATAAAGACTTTATTGATATCACTATGTAGTTAATGGTAAACAAATTCTAAAAAACTCCACCAACAAGGTCGTTGGTGGAGTTTTTTATTAATGATTAAATCATCTTAAATAAAAATTAATACTTAAACAATAAACGATTAATGAAAACGTGGTATATTGATGTTGAAGGGGCAATGATAAATGATGACTTTAAAATATATATTTATGAATTTAATCATAAGTCACTTAATAGGAATTCTAGTTTATTGCTTTATTGTTCAAGATTTGCTGATAGCGATTACTATAGGGATAGTAAGCTATATAATGAATGTATTAATTGATTTAATACCTGTTAAAGAATAGGATATGTAATTTTTTAAGGCTGCTAACTAGGGATAAAAAAACGTAACATTAAAGTTTATATAAAGGAGATAACTTGAACTCAGGTTATCTCCTTTTTTGTGTTTATTAGAATAAAATAAAATTTTTATCAATTATGTCATAAATTGTTGTTATATATAGATTAAATATTAAATTAGTGTTAATATAGAGAAAAAATTAAATTGTTAACTCCAATTAAAAGAGGGGCGAGATTGAATGAATATCAAAATTCTAGGGTTCAATCTTTTTGCAAAAGGTGGAACATCAAGAAGCAACATCAACTTAATCAAATCTTTTATTAAATCTAATCATGAGGTTACGTATTATAATTTTAAAGAATTTGATAAAACTGCAAAGTTTAACATCATGATCAATGAACAATTATTTGATAAAAATTTGAATTTCAAACTATTTGAGGATGCTCATGACTTAGTCGGAGCTGATTTAGTTATTTTGACGAGAGAAACTTTCTTTTATTTAGCAAGAGAAATTAAATCGATAGATTATCGTATTAAAATTGTAGGTGAGATTCATGCGCCATTAGCTTATATAAATGATGGTCAAGATTTAGCGATGGACTCTATCGATGCATTTAGAGTAAGTACAATGGATGTTAAAAATGATTTTATGAAACGCTTTAAAGTTACGAATGTTTTCAACTAATATGTAGATGCATCACATATTGAATTAAATGAAGAAGCAAGTGTAACAAAAAGAAACTTGTTAATTAAAGCTCGTTTTGAAGATAATATTAAAGACATTTCATATGTAATAAAATTGATGAATCGAATTGTTAACATTGAAGGGCATGACGATATTCAGTTATATATAAAAGGGTATGGTCCGTCTGAAATATTGTATAAGAACTTAATTCAGTATTATCATTTAGAAGATAATATACATATTAATGAGAGAGAACCGAAGAATTATATTTATATTTCTTCTTCACCATATGAAACGTTGGGATATTCTATATTAGAAGCAATTGCTGAAGGAAATAAAGCTTTTATTTACGCTGGTGAAGATGGTGTTCTTCAAAGAATTTATCAAAAATATCATGCGATTGAATTTTTAGAAAAAAATATACAAGACGATTGCAAACGACTACTTGACTTTATTGATCATAAATATACTAAAGAACAAAGAGCTGCAGATGTAGCATTGATGAAAGATACGTTTATAGATAGAGATTATGCGAATGATTTCATTGAGTCATCAATTGGGTGTATGAATGAACTTAAAAGAGGTTCAGTTAATACAAAAGTTTCAAAGAGCAATAATGGGAAGAAGTCAAAGCTTGAATATGGTAGAGATTTATACGAGCAATATAAAACAAAGCCATTATTAAGAGCAGTCTTAAATAATGAAAAAGTGTTTAATTTTGCTAAAGAGAAATATGAAAAAAGAAAAATAGATAAAATGAAACAAATATATGATCAAATTAAACCTTCGCATAACAAAGTGTTTATCGAGTCGTTTCATGGTAATAATTTTAGTGGAGATCCTAAGTATTTAGGAATTTATATTAAAAAACATTTTCCTGAATAAGAGGTATACGTAAGTTCTAGAAATGCATTGGTAGATATGGAGGTTAGAAGTTATAATTTAGTTCCTATAAGATTCGGTAGTGAAATTTATAATCGAACATTTAGAGAATGTAAATATGTAATAGTGAATGGAAATACTTTAGATAGAGTATTTAAGCATAAAGAACAAATATTTATACAAACATGGCATGGTTTCCCTTTAAAAAGAATGTTGAATGATTTAGGGGATGAAATTGAAAGAAAAGAACAAGTTCAAGCATTTAGACCGAGAATGAAAAAGTGGGATTATTTACTTACTTCTTCGGCTATAAATACAATCCTATTGGAGTCCTCATTTGATCTTAAAGAGAATAAAAACTTACAAGTACTTGAGCTTGGTGCACCTAGAAATGAATATTTAATACAAAGTAATGAAGAAGAAAGCGATCGCGTTCGTTCTAAGTACTTCTTTACTAAAAATAAAGATAAGAAATTTATATTATTCTGTCCTACATGGCGAAAAGAGAAACGAGAAATATTATCAAAAATTAATCTGATCATTTTACTTGAACATTTGCCGGAAGAATATGAAATTATAGTTAAATTACATCCTAATGAAGCTCATTTAAGACGGATATATAGTGAATTGAGTGAACGAATCCATTGTTTTTATAATGAATTTGTAGATATTCAAGAAATATACTTGATTTCAGAAGCTATGATTACAGATTATTCCTCAACAATTTTCGACTTTGCACTTTTGAATAAACCAATATTCTTATTACAAGAAGATACGGAAGATTATTCACAACAAATCGGTTTTTATTTCGATATATTTGAACTTGTAAATATTGAAATTGCAAGTAATGATGAACGCATTTTAGCAAGACAGTTATTAGAGAACAAAGAAATTGATTACCACAATATTACGAATAGACTATTAGATGCAGACAAAATCGGAACAACAGAAAATATTGTAAACTTTATAATGAAATAATCCAAAATAACATCTCTACAATTATTGTAGAGATGTTATTTTGGATTAATATTTTATAATTAATTAATGTGTTAAGTTCAGTTCTAATTCTAAAGCTTCTTTTAAGACGTTAGATGTTTCTTGTGAATTAACACCACAATTACCATACTTTTCAGCAAGCTTAAATGCTGTAACGTATAATTCTAAACAGTCTTTCGCAATATCTTCTGCATTTTCTTCTACGGACGGATTTGCACTAACCACTAATTCTGCAAATTTTTCTGGTTGAATTTCAATTCCCATGTTTAAATAAACACTCCTAGTAAGATTTTGTAACGTTAACAAAACAATCATATTTCAATCATGTCTATATAGCGTCAATTTTATAAATACCCTAATAAAAAAATATTAATCATCTCTTTTAAAAATTTTTGTTTTGAATTAGAATATATAGTGTATAGAGAGGATGTCAATATTGAGAATTTTATTTATAGGTGATATTGTAGGTAAATTAGGAAG
>NZ_RXWZ01000040.1:5700-20390 GCF_003970575.1 Mammaliicoccus fleurettii | reverse complement strand
TAGTAAATTTTATCTAAAATAATTCATATAGTACAATTTACCTTATAATATTAATCACCTAAATAATAAGGTTTGTTAATAAAATTATATTAGAATTACAAACCTATATTTTATTATATGATTGTTCGAACTTATTGTTTCTTTTTTTAATTGTGTAGAACTGGAATATATGGTATTAATAAGATTAGAGTTAAAATAATACACTAAGATGATTCGTATATTTTATATACACTGGAGGAAGTAATGAAATTAGCGTGGTTAATTGATACAACAACTTATATTGATCAAAATATTGACGAGAAAGATTTATTTGTAGTTTCTTTATCAACAATTATAGAAGACAAACCATATAAAGATACAGAGTTTGAAAGTTCAAAATCATGTTTCGATATGTTAAAGGAAAATGGTAATGGAGCAAAAACGGCTCAACCTACACCTCAAGATTTTATTGAAACTTATCAGCAAATTGAAGATGAGGGATATACGCATGTTATTGCGATTCACCCTTCAAGTAGTTTATCGGGTACTTCTGCTTCATCACTTTCAAATTCAAAAAATTTTCCTATGGAGATCCATGTTGTCGATAGCGGTACAGGGAGTTTTCCTCAGAAAGAATTAGTTGAATATGGGAGAAAGCTATATAATGAGAATAAATCATTTGATGAGATAGTGAATAAGTTAGAAAGTGTAAAAGAAACAAGTGAATTATATTTATTACCAAGAAACCTACAGCAATTGAAAAATAGTGGTAGAGTATCTAATGGAAAATATTTATTGAGTAGCTTACTTCACATTAAACTTTTATTGAAATTAGAGCATGGAACGATAGATTTAGAACTTAAATCTAGAGGAATGAAGAAAATTGAAGCTTATTTAATTGCTCGTATGAAAGAGGCAATTGATAAGGGGATTACAAGTATTGGTGTACTACATGCTGGTAATGAAGAAGAGGCACATATTTGGAAAGAACGTATTTTAACATTGAATAGTAATATAAATGTATATGTTGAATCATTAGTACCTGTTGCTTCTGTTCATACTGGTTATGGAACGATTGGTATTGGTTGGATTAATACAACTGAATGAAATCGTTTTAAAAACTGAGAATCTATTTCTCAGTTTTTTTTATTTATAAAAAATTTATAAAAAAAGCTTGTCATATGCTTATAAACGTACTAATATGGATAAATCTGATTAAAATAATAAGGTTAAAGGAGTTGTGTTTGATGAAGAAGTATCCTTTAGCGATATGGATATTAAGTCTTGGTGCGTTTGCAATAGGTATGACAGAGTTTGTAATCATGGGATTGCTACCAAATATTGCAAGAGACTTGAATGTAACTGTGTCTGATGCTGGGCAACTGATTACAGGTTATGCACTTAGTGTTGCCATTGGAGGACCGATTATAGTTCTTGCTACATATAAGCTACCAAGAAAAAATTTACTCGTTTTATTAATGGGAATCTTTATAGTAGGTAATGGAATAGGCGGAATAGCTCCAAACTATGAGTTATTAATGTTAAGTAGAATTGTTGCGGCGCTAGCACATGGATCTTTCTTTGGTATAGGTTCTATTTTAGCAGCAAGCATGGTGCCACCTCATAAAAGAGCTAGTGCTATGGCGCTAATGTTTATGGGCTTAACAATGAGTAATATTATAGGCGTACCATTCGGGACTTTTGTTGGTCAAATATTTGGTTGGAAAATGACCTTTATAATTATAAGTATATTAGGTCTACTAACATTAATAGGAATTATTAAATATGTACCGAATCAAAAAGATACTCAACCTATTTCTATTAAAAATGAATTAAATGTATTAAAAGACGTTAAATTATGGTTAACTCTTGGTGTAACATTATTTGGGTTTAGTAGTGTATTTGCATATTTTACTTATATTTCTCAAATTTTAATTAATGTTTCACATATAGATGAGCGATGGATTTCATTTGTTCTTATAATATTTGGTGTAGGTGTCACTTTAGGTAATATAATTGGTGGTAAACTAGCAGATTGGAATTTAAATAGAGCACTAAACATTATTTTTATTGTTTTTCCTATTTATATTTTTATGATGTACTTTATTCAAAATTATAGCCTGTTAATGGTTGTTGGTATCTTTATATTTGGACTTATAGGATTTAGTATGAGTCCTTCTCTTCAATTTAAGAGTATGGTCATTTCAAAAGATGCGCCAATGTTAGCAAGTACAATGAATCAATCTGCATTTAATATTGGTAATGCACTAGGTGCTTTTATAGGTGGAATAGTAGTTAGCCAATTAGAAGTTAAAGATCTAGCATTAGTAGCACCATTTTTAACTATCATTGGACTAGTGTTCTTAATGTTAGAACGTATCGTTACAAAAAGAAGAATGCAACAAAATACTTCAGCATAACTAAGAACTAATAATATAAATCCCGACATAATTTAAACTTTGTCGGGATTTTATATTATGCATAAAGCATTTTTTATGTTCTATTATGAATTTATCGTTATAATAAATAATGATATAAGGAGGTCCAAATATGAAACATTGGATTGAACAACGCGTAATTGAATCACCAAATAAAGTAGCAATCAAACAAGATGATATTGAAATAACATATCAACAACTATTCAAAGAGTCAAAAGTATATGCGTCGTATTTAAAACAACTTAATTTAAATAGGGTGGCATTTTATATAAAGAATGATATCCATCATGTATCTTTGATTATTGGAGCTTGGCTAGCGAATGTTGAGATTGTGATGATTAACACTAAATTGACATCAAGAGAAATAGAACAACAATTAGATAGTGTTAATGTACAAACAGTATTGACTTATAATTCACTTGATATTAAACAAAAGAATATAAATATAAGTGACATAAATCATATAAATAAACATAATTTAGAATCTCAATTTAAAATGGATAATATTGCTACGATAATGTTTACGTCAGGGACAACTGGACCTGCTAAAGCTGTACCTCAAACTTTTTCGAATCATTATTATAGTGCTATTGGCTGTAAAGAAAGCCTTGGTTATGATTCATTAACGAAATGGCTATCAGTGCTACCTATTTATCATATATCTGGTTTAAGTGTGCTTATACGTAGTTTAATTGAAGGTTTCACAGTAGTATTAGAAGCTAAGTTTAATATTGACCGTGTTATGCATTTGATTAAGCATGAAGGTATTACACATATTTCACTCGTTCCTCAGACATTGCAATGGTTGATTAAAGAGGAATTAAAAGAACCCTATAATTTGGAGAAAATACTGTTAGGTGGAGCAAAATTATCAGAATCTATGATCAATAAATCACTTGAATACAATTTACCAATTTATAATTCATTTGGTATGACAGAAACATGTTCGCAGTTTGTAACTGCAAGTCCAGAAATGTTACGTGATGAACCAAGTACGGTTGGTAAAATACCTTCAAATGTAAAACTTAAAATTTTAAATAAGAATGCTGATGGGCACGGTGAGATAGCTGTTTCAGGTGGTAATGTTATGAATGGTTATTTAACAACTAATAGTAATACTACGACATTTATAGATGGATACTTCAAGACTGGTGATATTGGATCTATAGATGAAAATGGATACGTATATATTTATGATAGAAGAAAAGACTTAATTATTAGTGGAGGAGAAAATATATATCCTTTTGAAATAGAACATATCATGTTAAATCATCCGCAGATTAATACATGTGTTGCGGTTCCTGTTGAAGATGAAAAGTGGGGACAAGTACCTGCTTTAGTATATGAAGGTGAAAGTAAAATAGAAATTAATGAATTTAAGATTTTGTTGAATGAATATTTAGCCAAATATAAACACCCAAAATATTTTTATAAAATGGATGAAATACCAAGAACTTCAACCGGTAAACTTTCAAGGCATAAAGTGAAAGAGTGGATAACCCATGAGTAAAAATACGATGAATTTTTATTTATTTAAAGCTCCGTTCAGAGTATCTATCAAAACACCTTTAATTGAAATGGAAGAACGTGAAGTATTGATTGTTGAATGGGTTGATAGTAATGGACAGAAATACTATGGAGAGTGTAATGCCTTTAGCACGGATTGGTATCATTTTGAAACGATAGATTCTGTAAAAAAAGAATTAACTAATTGGTTTGAAAGACATGTTTATGATCAAATAAATAGTTATAAACTAAGTTGTCAATTAATAGATGAACTAAATGACTTTCCGAACGCTCGAACTGTAATGTCTATGATTTTTTATCAGAAGTTCCATGATTTATATGAATTTGATATAGCATATGGTGCTACTGTAAATCATGATATTGAAAAATACTTTAATCAATATCATGGTGAATTACCTTCAAGAATTAAAATAAAATGGCACAATGGAATTCGAAATGATATTGCATTTTTAGAACAATATTATCCTCAAATTAAAAGAGCTATTGATGCAAACGGAGTATTAGAAGAAAGTAATATTTCTTTATTAAACACATTTAAAGATCAAGACTTTATTTATATAGAGCAGCCATTTAGTCATTTTGATTTATATAAGGAATATCGTAAATCATTAACGTTACCTATATTTATTGATGAGTCAGCTTTGAATTTAGAACAAATTAATAAATTTAATAAATCTGAACTTATAGATGGGGTTGTTATTAAACCTTCCCGAATAGGAGGGATAGATAAATCTCTAGAAATAATCGATTATTGTAAAAAGAATAAATTGAAATTTGTAATAGGTGGTATGTATGAATTTGGTTTAAGTAGTTATTTCACCGCATATTTAGCTCAGCATAGTGATTATCCAAGTGATGTGACACCAAGTGATTATTATTTCATGGATGATATCGTTAAGGATAGTGCTGAAATAAAGAACAATAAAATTAAATATTTACCACCAAAAGTAGATACAGATAAACTTATAAAATAAAGAAGTGGGATCGTAATCTAATTTTAAAAAAGATTACGATCCCACTATGGTTGACTAAGGTTGAGACAATTAATGTGTATGGTCTTTTTTTGGTGGAACTGGATCATATCCTCCTGCATGGAATGGATGACATTTTAATATTCTTTTCGTACCTAACCATGTTCCTTTTAATGCACCATATTCAGAAATTGCTTCTACAGCATAATTAGAGCATGTTGGTTCAAATCTGCATGTAGGTGGAGTTAATGGTGATATATAGTTTTGGTATAGACGGATTAATTTAATGAATAACTTTTTCATATCAATTCTCCTATTTATAATTATTTTCTGTTAAATTTTTGTATGGTTTAACTTTAGTATTATTAAACTTATAAAATTGTGTTGTTTGTTTCATATGAATATTTATTGTTTCGTTCTTTATTTTTCCTGTAGCGACAATATTAAAAGTTAATTTTTTAGGTAATGTTTTGTCTTCTTGGAAAGTTAAATTGAATTTACCTTTTTTAATTTTTAAATCATTAATATTACTTAATGATTCTTGATCGATTAAAGGAGATTGGCTATATCCTAATTGATATAAATATTTCATTACGCTGTCAGTACCTTCATATGAAAGGGTATTGTCTTTAATCGTCACATCATCTTCAATCGGTTTTAATAAACTTTGGTTAAATGTAGTTAAATCAAACCAGTCTTGACCAATTTTTTGATAATAATCAATTTCAGCATTTTGTGCATGATAATTTAAATATTTAGTCTTTGGTGAAGATTTGATTTCATTTGAATCTATAAAGATACTTTTGTCACGTGTTTTGAATTCCTTAGTATTACTAGATTGTTCTACATTAAATGAAAGTTTATCGTGATGATTTGTACGGCCATATGAATTTTGTTTTAACTTTGTCTTTCTATCTTGAAAATCTACAGTTGTTTCATTTTTAGATTTTATAGAATGGGTATCGACATCTTTAATGTTTTTTTGAAATGCTTCAATAGCTTCACTGCTATTTTTAAAATTATTTTGACCTTGTTGACTACAACTTGCTAGAATAAGAGTAATTGTTAATATCAAGGACGTTAAGGTTAATTTTTTCAATATTTTCTACCTTCCTAATAAAATATATATACAGTTTATCACAATCGAAGAAAGAGGTCGTGTTTCATGCGCTATAAAGATCCATATGGACTAAACGTAGATTTAGAATATAAAGAAGCGAACGATATACAAAAAGCTAAACATGTACTTGGAATTCCTATATACAAGAATAATTATATTATGACTCATCATAAAATCAGAGGAATAGAATTTCCTGGTGGAAAAGTGGAGCAAAATGAAACAAATAAAGAAGCAATAGTAAGAGAATTATATGAAGAAACAGGTGCAATCCCTAAAGAAGTAACGTTTATTGCTTCATATACAGTGCATGATGAGAAACCATTCGATAAAGACGTATATTTTATTAAAGTTGATTCGATGGAGGTAAAAAGTGAGTATTTTGAAACATATGGCCCGATTATTGTTCAAAATATAGATGATGTACCTGAACAAAAAAAGAGTTTTTTATTAAAAGATAAAGCGATATTAAAGTGTGTTGAAAGGGTGTATAAACTTGGATTTCTTCAGTAGAAAAAGAATGCCTGTTTTCCTTTTAGATCACGTGACAGAAGAAGTGATTTATATTGTAGATCGACTTAAAGTTAGAGGGTTGCTAATGACACCTCATAAAGACGTTGAAAGAATCGTTGTTTATTTACGAGGTGGTAAAGGACAAGTTGGTAGAGTAAGGCCAGCAAGAATGTCTCAATTTAAAAATAAAAATACATTAGTATTCGCTCCTTATTATCGAGGAAGTAACGGAAGCGAAGGAAGAGATCATTTTTGTGGAGACGATTTAAATGATGTAATTGTTGGTATCAATATATTAAAAGAAAAATACCCGCAAATACCTGTTCATATTATAGGTTTTTCTAGAGGCGGTATACAAGGCTTACTTACGTATCAAACAGTTAAAGCAACAAGTTATATAATTTGGGGCGGAGTAACTGATTTACTTATGATGTATGAAGAGAGAATTGATTTACGAGGAATGTTAAAAAGGATGGTTGGACATCCTAAAAAGCAATATGAAGAATATGAACGTAGAAATGCTTTGAAAAACATTAATCAAGATAGCCCGCCAATTTTAATTGTTCATGGTGATAAAGATAAACAAGTTAATATCAATATGGCGTACCATTTAGAAGAACATTTAAAAGAACATAATGTAGAATATAGCACGATTTATGAACAAGGAGAAGGGCATGTATTTAGACCTGAAAAAGAAAAACAGACACTCATTCAAATTCATAATTGGATGGATAAATGTGAAAACAAAAACCCTTAAAGTTGAATTTCAGTTCAACTTTAAGGGTTTTTTTATACATGGGGTTAATTTTAACGATTAAAAGTAAATCCGCCTTCTGCTTGAATGTGTTCTGAAGTTTCTCCAAATTTACAGAAGTTTTCTTTGAAATCTGAAGCAAGTTGTTTAGCTTTTTCATCATATGCTTCTGCTGATACCCATGTATTACGTGGGTATAATATTTCTGATGGTACTCCTGAAACGTGTTTAGGAATATTTAGACCAAAAATATCATCTTTAACAAATTCAGAATTTTTGATTTCTCCACTTATTGCACAACGAATCATTGAGCGTGTATGTTTTAAGTCCATTCTAGAACCTACACCATACTCTCCACCAGTCCAGCCAGTGTTCACTAAGTAAACATCTACATCATGTTCGTCAATTAATTTACCAAGTAATTCTGCATATTCTGTCGCATGTAATGGTAAGAATGGAGAGCCGAAACAAGTTGAGAATACAGGTTGTGGACTCGTTACGCCTCTTTCTGTTCCTGCTAATTTAGATGTAAATCCACTTAAGAAGTGATACATCGCTTGTGATTTATCTAATTTTGAAATTGGAGGTAATACACCAAATGCATCTGCTGTTAAGAAGATGATTGTATTTGGATGACCTGCAATTGATGGTGTTACAATATTATCTATAAAATCGATAGGGTATGCTGCTCTAGTATTTTCAGTTAATGAAGTGTCGTTGTAATCAACTGATCCACAAGATTTAACACCTACATTTTCTAATACTGTACCATATCGAATTGCATCATAAATTTGTGGTTCTTTTTCTCGACTAAGGCTTACTGTTTTAGCGTAACAGCCTCCTTCGATATTGAAGACTCCATTCTCATTCCAACCGTGTTCGTCGTCTCCGATAAGTTTTCTATTTGGATCAGCAGATAAAGTTGTTTTACCTGTTCCAGATAGACCGAAGAATAAAGCGACATCTTTGTTATAACCAACATTAGCTGAGCAATGCATGCTCATAATGCCTTTTTTAGGTAACAAGTAGTTCATAACTGAGAATATACCTTTTTTCATTTCACCAGCATATTCAGTACCACCAATTAATATAACGCGATGTTTGAATGAAGTGATAATAAATGTTTCAGAGTTTGTGCCGTCCTTTTCTGGATTTGCTTTAAATCCAGGTGCACTGATAACAGTAAAGTTAGGATTAATATTAAGTGCATCTTCTTTAGTTTCAGGACGTATAAACATATTTTGAGCAAATAGATTATGCCAAGGTAACTCATTAATCACACGTAAATCTAAGCGTGATGATTCATCTGCACCAGCATATCCATTGAAGACATAAAGTTGTGATTTTTGGTTTAAATAGTCAATAACTTGATCATATAAATTTAAGAAGCTATTTTCTGAGATAGGTTGATTGATTGTTCCCCAATCAATATCTTGTTCTGTATCTGCTTCTTTTACAATAAATTTATCTTTAGGTGAACGTCCGGTATATTTCCCTGTTTCCATTCTAATAGCACCAGATTCAGTTAATACCCCTTCACCAGATTCTAGAATATGACTATATAATTCAGTTCTAGAGAGTTGTTTGTGTGTAGTTTCCTTATTAAGAAGGTTAGAAAGTTCGATTGATTCTGTAATTGACTGTATTGCCATAAATGACGACCCCCATGTCTTATATTAGTGTTGTAAGCATTTTCATGGAATTAGTATAACACATTAAAATATATAGTCTATACTAATAGGAAAATTTATTTTAAAAATTTATGACAATTGAATTATATTTCGTTGCATTGACATAATCAGAAAACTCTAGTATTATCGTCTTTGACGGATTCTCTTATCCTGAGTGGTGGAGGGACATGGACCCAATGAAACCCAGCAACCTCTTTCTATTTGAAAGAAAGGTGCCAAACCGTTTGCAGACCAATATTGTCTGAACGATAAGAGCGAATGGACGAGTGTGCCTTCTCTCTATTTTTATTGAGAGAGGGCACTTTTTATTTGCGCAGAGAAAGAGACCGTACAACATTATTTAAAGGAGATTTTTTATGTTAAAGAATAGAAGACTCTTCACATCTGAATCAGTAACAGAAGGGCATCCAGATAAGATTGCGGATCAAATTTCTGACGCAATTTTGGACGAATTATTAAAAGGTGACCCTAAAGCTAGAGTCGCTTGCGAAACAACAGTAACAACAGGTATGGCTTTAATTGCAGGTGAAATTTCAACTTCAACATATGTTGATATACCTAAAGTAGTAAGACAAACTGTAAAAGATATAGGATATACGAGAGCAAAATATGGCTATGATTTTCAAACAATGGCAATTTTAACTGCAATTGATGAACAATCTCCAGATATAGCGCAAGGTGTAGATTGTGCGTTAGAAGATAGAGATGACTTAACAGATAGAGAAATTGAGTCTATTGGTGCAGGAGACCAAGGGCTTATGTTCGGATATGCAACAAATGAAACAGAAACTTATATGCCGTTACCAGGTTATTTAGCACATCAATTAGCTAAACGATTAACAGATGTTCGTAAAGAAGGCACTTTAGATTATTTACGTCCAGATGGTAAGACACAAGTAACAGTTGAATATGACGAGAATGATAAACCTGTAAGAGTTGATACAATTGTTATTTCTTCACAACATCATGAAAAAATTGAACTAGAAAAAATACAACAAGATATTAAAGATCATGTTATTTACCCAATCGTTCCTAAAGAATTATTAGATGATGAAACTAAATTCTTTATTAATCCAACAGGTAGATTTGTAATTGGTGGACCACAAGGTGATGCAGGATTAACTGGAAGAAAAATTATCGTAGATACATACGGTGGTTATGCTAGACATGGCGGTGGATGTTTCAGTGGGAAAGATCCAACTAAAGTGGATAGATCAGGAGCTTATGCAGCGCGTTATGTAGCTAAAAATATTGTCGCTAGTGGACTTGCAGACAAATGTGAAGTTCAGTTAGCATATGCAATAGGTGTGGCTCAGCCAGTTTCAATATCAATAGAAACATTTGGAACTGGTAAAGTTGAAGAAACAACTTTAGTAGAAAAAATTAGAGAAGTATTTGACTTAAGACCTGCAGGCATTATACAAATGCTGAATTTAAGACAACCTATTTATAAAAAAACTGCAGCATATGGACATTTTGGAAGAACAGATGTTCAATTACCTTGGGAAGAATTAGATAAAGTAGACTTATTAAAAGATTTACTTAAATAAACTAAAAAGCACTGTATAAAAAATTACCTTTTTATGCAGTGCTTTTTTAATTTCTGCAAACATTGGACTTTGCTTATAGGTTTTGTACATGTTATTTAAAGTGTTTTTATTGGAAATTAAATTAATTTACTATTAAAGTGAGGAATAACTATTCAAATGTACGAAGTATTAAAAAATATAATGGGATAATTAATATATTTTATGATAAATACTGAATTAATTTGAATTTTTTACTATAATAGAAGTAATACTTATGAAAGGGAGCGATCTGCAATTATGAGTCAATTAGAACCGATTCATTATGGATTAATCGCAGCAGTTGTTATTGCGATATTATTTATTATATTATTCTTTGTTTCGTTAAAACAAAAGAAAAAATCTTTGACTAAGATTCAAGAATCTCATAAACAACAAAACGAGTCGCTAAAATCTGAGCACAAAGAGAAGTTAGATCATGAAAGAGTAGAGAATAAAAAGGTTCTAACTAAACAAAAAGAATCACATCAACAAGAAATTTCACAAAAAGAAAGAGAAATTGACTCATTAAAGTTATTTTCCAAGAATGAAGGGGAATATATAACTGATAGACATTTATTAGAATTAAGAGATCAACTTGTAAATGAACGTAGAATTAGACCTGAAGATATGCATATAATGGCTAATATATTTTTACCTAAAGATCCTTTAGGCAAAGTAAGACAAATAGACCATTTAGTATTAACTAGAACAGGCATTTATGTTATTGACTCAAATTTAGTAAGTGGTCACATCTATCACGGTATTACAGAACAGCAGTTTAATGATTTTCCAGTATTAGGACAAGTTTTTGGAACTTTGGATTTAAATCCAAATAAAGAACAAACGTTATTACTAGAAAAACAATCAAATAATAAAACTGCAGCATTTCATTCATATACTGATGAAGTTAAAGAAGTTGATGGTACAACAGAAGAATTACAACGACAACTGGAACTTAAATATACACCAACACCAATCATATACTTCCATCCTAATGAAGTGAGTGAAGCTACTATAAGTAATTACTCACAAGATCCTAACATTAAAGTGTTAGTAGGAGAAAAACAACTACAACA
The DNA here is from genome assembly GCF_003970575.1 of Mammaliicoccus fleurettii. Lineage (GTDB taxonomy): Bacteria > Bacillota > Bacilli > Staphylococcales > Staphylococcaceae > Mammaliicoccus > Mammaliicoccus fleurettii. The sequence continues at coordinate 8,756 of NZ_RXWZ01000040.1, read as the reverse complement.
TTTCTTTAATAAATTTGTCTTCCATGGTAGATTCCAATATAGTGTGGAAGACCTTGAAAGAATTATGGATGAAATTGAAAAGTTTAATCCTTAGAAACAAAGCGCTGCATATTATGTAGCGCTATTTTTATATAAAAAAGGTGGAATATAAAATGGGAAATGAAGAATTTGATGTTAAGAATCCGGCAACTGGTGAAGTGATTGAAACGTTAAAAAATAATAGTGAAGATGAAATTAATGAAAAAATTAAACGTTCACATGAAGTATTCCAAGATTATAAGAAGAAACCTGCCCACGATAGAAGTGCTTTATTGTATAAATGGTATGAATTGATTTTAAAAAACATAGATGAAATTGCTTTAACTATGACTAAGGAAAGTGGAAAGCCTTTAAAAGAATCAAAAGGTGAGGTTAAATATGCGACTGATTATATTTTATGGTTTGCTGAAGAAGCAAAACGTACTTATGGTAGAACAATACCAGAACATGTAGATAATAAGAGATTAATTGTAACGAGAGCGCCTGTTGGAGTCGTCGCTAGTATAACTCCTTGGAATTTCCCAGCAGCAATGATGACTAGAAAGGCAGCTCCGGCATTAGCAGCAGGATGTACATTTATATGTAAACCTGCACAGGATACGCCACTTACGACTATGAAATTAGTTGATTTAGCTCATGAAGCTGGTTTTGAAAAAGATGTAATTCAATATGTAAATGGAACAGGTAAAGATATAGGGAAAATATTTACTAAGCATCCATTGATTTCAAAAATAACATACACTGGATCTACACCAGTTGGTAAGCAATTAATGGAACAATCGAGTTCTACACTTAAAAAAGTGACTTTAGAACTAGGAGGTCACGCGCCACTTATAGTCCATGAAGATGCAGACATTGATAAAGCAGTTAAAGGAACAATTGCTTCAAAATTTAGAAATGCGGGTCAAACTTGTGTCTGTGCAAATAGAATTTATGTTCATGAATCCATTAAAGATTCATTTGAAGAGTCATTAAGATCAGAAGTAAGTAAATTAAAAGTAGGTAATGGCCAAGATGAATCTACAGATATTGGACCGGTTATTAATGCAGATGGATTTGAAAAAATAAAATCTCATATAGACGATGCAACAAGTAAAGGTGCACGAATCGTAACAGGAGGAGATAGCTATAGAGATGGTGGTTATTATATAACACCTACAGTACTTGCAGATGTAACTGACGATATGCAAATTATGGTTGAGGAAACATTTGGACCGGTAGCACCAATTACAACATATAAAGAAATTGATGAAGTTATTCAAAAAGCTAACGATACGCCATTTGGACTTGCAGCATATTTCTTTACAGAGAACTATAGTATTGGTATACAATTGTATGAGAACTTAGATTATGGTGTAATTGGATGGAATGATGGTGGCCCAAGTGCTACTCATATACCATTCGGAGGCATGAAAGAAAGTGGCTTTGGACGAGAAGGCGGTTCTGAAGGTATAGAACCTTACCTTGAGACTAAAGTCGTTTCAATATTAATCTAAGTATTTAAGGAAACCAGGAGGCAATATAATGACACAGAAATTAGTTGAGTTTTATAACGGTAATAGCATACCAGCGCTAGGATTAGGTACATTTAGAGTGGAAAATAATGATGAATGTCGAGAAGCTGTTAAACATGCAATAATTAGTGGCTATAAACATATTGATACTGCACAAACTTATCAAAACGAAGAAAAAGTAGGTCAAGGTATTAAAGAAGGTTTAGAGGAAGCTGGTTTAAACAGAGAAGATTTGTTTATCACAACTAAACTTTGGATGTCAGATTATGGTAGAGAAAATGTACAATCAGCATATGAAGCTTCATTAAAGAGATTAGGTTTAGATTATGTTGATTTATATTTAATCCATTGGCCAGGTCAAGATAAAGCTTTGATTTCTGAAACATGGAAAGCCATGGAAGATCTATATAATGAAGGGAAAATTAAAAATATAGGTGTAAGTAATTTCCATGTCAATCATTTAGAAGAATTGTTGCAAGAAGCTTCTATAAAACCAGTGATTAATCAAATCGAATGTCACCCTTATTTAATTCAAAAAGATTTGAGAACATACTTAGAAGCTCAAAAAATTGTAGCACAATCATGGTCTCCATTAATGAATGGGCAAATATTAGAAGATGAAGTTGTTAAAGAAATAGCAAATGAATTAGGTAAAACACCTGCACAAGTCATTATAAGATGGAATATTGATGAGAATATTGTTGTTATACCAAAATCAGTGACACCATCTCGAATAGAAGAAAATTTAAATGTATTTGATTTTGAATTATCAGATAGCCAATTATCAAGATTAAATGCTTTAAATAAAGATGAAAGAATTGGTCCAGACCCAGAATCTTTCACAGGTAAATAAAATAAATCAGAGCTTAGGATATATTTGTCCTAGAAAATTTTATAAGAGCAGAAATTCAATTTTAATAATGAATTTCTGCTCTTATTTTTTATGAAAATCATATTGGGAAATTTAGACTTTGTTGATATTTATTTATGCGCATGCTTACACTTCTTTCGACTTGTGTGAATATAGATACCCTTAGTTACACTTCTTTCGACTTGTGTGACTATGGACATCTTTGCTAACACTTCTACTGACTTGTGTTAACATAGGCATCCTTACTTACACTTCTTTCCACTTATGTGACTATGGACATCTTTGCTAACACTTCTACTGACTTGTGTTAACATAGGCATCCTTATTTACACTTCTTTCCACTTATGTGACTATGGATATCCTTCCTTACACTTTTCTCAACTTATGTAAATATAGACACTTAAGATTAATTGCCTTTGACATAAATGTCCTAGCATTTTAATGATAATCATTTAGCTAACTCTTAGAAAAACCTGTTTTCTATATAAAATAAATATTTGCAACGATTTTGTAAGTGCGGACGCCTGAGGGAATAGTATGAGTGAGAGACTACAGGCTCGAGCCATACCCCTAGGCAAGCATGCACGTACAAAATCGTAAAATTATATAAAAAGGTAAGCAAGTATGCACGA
>NZ_RXWZ01000040.1:0-5689 GCF_003970575.1 Mammaliicoccus fleurettii | reverse complement strand
TATTTAAATATGATAGCCTAAATAACAAGAACCAATCGAAAGTATAATTGTTAATAATAAATAGATTATAAGCTTTTTATATGATTTTAATAAATATTGTTCATAAATTTCTAAAATATGTGTTGAAAAAGTAGTGAATCCTCCACAAAATCCTAACGCAATTATTGCATAACTTAATGAGCTTGAATTTAAATACTGTGCAACAAAACCTATCATTAAACTACCAAGAATGTTAACGACTAAAGTTGCTATAGGAAATGAATAGGCAAAATATTTAGTAAGCGTAACATTAACAAACTGTCTACATACTGCGCCAATACCTGAACTTATCATAATGTATATAAGTGTCATGAATGTTTTGATCCTTTCTTATAACCTAGTGCTATAAAGATAAATCCAAGTAACATGCTAGTGATTAAATATAGACTGGCCAATAGAAAATGACCATTTTCTAATAAAACGACAGTATCTAAACTGAGTGAAGAATATGTAGTGAAAGCGCCAATAAATCCAGTTGTTATCATTTTTTTGATATTTGGATGTGCTTTAAAATAATTTATAAAGTAAGTTGAACAAATACCCATTAGAAAAGCACCGATTACATTTATAAGTAGAGTTGAGAAGGGGAATGTAGTATTTGAAATGACCAATGATGCTAAATACCTTAAACCTCCACCGAAAGCACCGCCTATAAATATAGCTAAATAATTCATATAAACCTCCTCATTAAAAAAAGAGAAACATAATGTTTCTCTTAAATTATTCCAAAGAATTTAATTATAACGACAATGTGATAAATAATGACGATGAATAGAACAATTGGTAATAGTTTATTTAATTTAGAAATTGTTTTGTGTTCATCAGTTTGATGCTTTATTGACTTATCAGTAGTAATAACTGCAATAAGTATCAAAATACCGTTTAAAATACTACTTATTAACACAAGTGAAACTAAAGATCCAAACATTGTTTCAATAAGTGGATTCTGCGCACTTAAAAATAAGCTTATAATTATGAGTACAACTGATATATAAAAATAGCGTTTAGCTTTATCCATGATGCCCTCCAAAAATTCCATATAATCGTCAATATTAACATACAAGTTATTTTATTGCATCTAATAATTGCATTACTTCTTGAAAATCATCCATCTTTTTACAGTGACTAGGGATAATGAAAAACGGTGGCTCCATCTCTTTTTTTAAATCTATTAACTTAGAGTGAGTTTCAATGAAAAGTTCACCGTTATAAGCATTACGCAATAATCTTTTAGTTGGTAAAACATTTTTTTCAATATTTGAGCGACACCAAGCAGCATCACTACACATAAAAATAATTAAATTTGAAAACTTCAGCATTAATCCGAACTGTCCTGGCATTGCACCTGGTAGATTGTAACTAACAATTGCATCTTGATTAAAGACTTTATAACCTTTGCCTAAAATAGGATGTTCAGTCTGTACAAAGTCTTCTATAAATTCAATGCGTTCTTTAAAATCATCAGGCATTACGTGAAAACTTAATTGAAGATTATTATTAGATACTTGTTGAGTAATGAAGTCATGGTAAGCTTCGTTTGAAGTAATGATAGTAGCATTTTTAAAAGCATTTAAATAGCCAATATGGTGGCTAGCAAAGTTAGTAATTATGCAATAATCTATTTCATCAGGGTGCACATGATCCTTTAATAATTGACTAGGCAAGGTTTCGAATATTTTGTAGTCTTGTCTATGAAAAAGCTTTAAAGTTTTTAAGTCTGTACTTGGTTTAACATGTTCAGAAAAGCCAGTATTTATTAATATTTTAAAATCATTTATCTCTAAATAATATGAGAAGATATAGTACCGTTCAACTAGACTTTTATTACTACTATTGATGACTGCTTCGTCACCTAAAAAGGATCCAGTTGTATATAGCTTGAAGTGTTTAATAGTTTCTAAGTTCTCAGCCATCAAAATACACCACCTAAGTAATTGGTTTTATATTACTTACAATTATTTTTAAATTTATATTTATGCTAATTATGACATAAAACGACTTAAAAAACATTTATAATAACTCAAGAAATGTTATTTAAATCAAATAACTTAGTAAGCGATTGCAAAATGTGGTACGATAAATTCACATAAGTTAGAAAGGAATGAATTTCATGAGTAATCTTAAAGTAGAGGTATTTGCAGATGGTGCAGACATCGAGGAAATGAAGCAAGCGTATAAGAATAAAGAAGTAGACGGTTTTACAACTAATCCTAGTTTAATGAAAAAAGCTGGCGTTACAGATTATAAAACATTTGCTGAAGAAGTAGTTAAAGAAATTCCAGATGCTTCAATATCATTTGAAGTATTTGCAGATGATATAGAAACAATGGCTAAAGAAGCTGAAATATTAAAACAATATGGTGAAAATGTATTCGTTAAAATCCCAGTTGTAAATACTCAAGGTGAATCAATGATTCCACTCATTAAACAGCTTTCTGAAAATAACGTAAAAGTAAACGTAACAGCTGTTTATACAATAGAGCAAGTAAAAGAAATAGTAGATGTAATTAAACCAGGTGTTGAAACGTACGTATCAGTATTTGCTGGTAGAATTGCAGACACAGGTGTAGATCCATTACCGTTAATGAAAGAATCAGAAAAAGTTTGTCACAGTAAAGAAGGCGTTAAATTGCTATGGGCTAGTTGTAGAGAATTATTCAATGTAGTCCAAGCTGATGAAATCGGTGTAGATATCATCACTTGTCCAAAAGACGTAGTAGCAAAAGTACCAAACATTGGTAGAGATGTTAATGAATTATCAGTGGATACTGTAAAAGGATTCGCTAAAGATATTAAAGCTAGTGGATTAAGCATTCTTTAATCAAAGGATTTAAAAGCAAGTCACTATTAGTGGCTTGTTTTTTTATTTTTGATTTTTTAAAATAGGTATACCTAAAACATAAATAAGCAAAATAATTTATATTATTTTACTATAACTAATTCATTACTTTGTATTAAATTTTGTTATATAATCAAACTTCAGTGAAAAAATGGAGTGTTGAATATGGCTAACAATTTAAGAATTGCACAAAGAGGGGCATATATAAGTTTAGTAACTTATATAATTTTATCAATTTTAAAATACTTTGTAGGTACAACTTATAATTCATCAGCATTAAGAGCGGATAGTTTAAATAATTTAACAGATATTTTTGTTTCAGTTGCAGTTATTATAGGTTTGAAAATTTCAATCAAGCCTGCAGATAAAAACCATCCTTATGGACATATGAAAACTGAAAACATTACAACGTTAATCGTATCATTCATCATCATGTTCGTAGGTATTGAAGTTATATCTACTAATATCCCTAAAATAATACAGGGAGATTATAGTGAGCCAAGTACATTAACAATTTGGGTAAGTATGTTGAGTGGTGTTATTATGTTTTGCGTATATTTGTTTAACTCAAAATTATCTAAAAAAACAAAAAGTACTTCATTAAATTCTGCTGCTAAAGATAATTTATCAGATGCAATAGTCAGTATTGGAACAGGAATAGGGCTAATATTTACTCAATTTGGATTTCCAATAGTCGATGTAATTTTAGCAGTTATACTAGGAGCCATTATTGTTTATACGGGTTTTACAATATTCAAAGAATCTATTTTTACGTTAAGCGACGGCTTTTATGAACAAGATTTAAATAATTACATAGAAGAAATTGAAGATATCCCAGGTGTAATTGGTATTCCATCCATAAAAGGAAGATATCATGGGAATAGTGTATTTTTAGATGTAACAATCGTTGTAGATAAAAATTTAACACTCGATGAAGCCCATGATATATGTGATTTAGTCGAAAATCAATTGCGTGAAGCAGGTGTTTATTCTTCATATGTACATGCTGAACCAAATTTGTAAAATAATATATTTGTAATTTAATTTCATTTTAATATAAATAAGTATGATAATATAAAAGTATTGGTATTGAAAATATCTAAAGGGGATGTTATTCATGCAAATACTAGGTAAAGGCTTTGAAAATGATCATCATTATTTTCATGTGATAACAGATCAAAATCATTTAATTAAAGTACGTGTTCCAGATGATATGGACGATAATGATTTGAAAAATTTGTTAGAAGCGGTATGTAGTGATTATGATGAAAGTAATAACTAAAACTAATCTTCATTTAATGATGATTTTTAAATCCATAAAATGAATGCCTACAAAGTTTGAGCTTTGTAGGCATTTTTCTATATTTAATTTCTTATTTTTGAGAAATTTTCTTTTGCTTTTTCCAGATAAAGTATTCGACAATACCGACGACTATTAGTGACGCTCCAAATAAAGGCATTATGATTCCTAAAACTATTAAAAACGCTATTAGACCATATGGTATGCTGCCTTTCAATTGTGGTGCACTGAATGAGCTGGCATTTTTTCGTTTCATCCATGTCAGGAATCCAAATATAATTCCTGCAATAAATGTTAGACATACTATTAAATTAATAATTTTATTAGCAGTACCAAATAAATGTCCTTCATGTAATGGTATACCAAAGCTAAACCATTTGCCGACGATTCCATAATCTTCGTAGTCTACTTGACCTAAGCGTTTTCCAGAGTATTGATCGAAGTATGCTGTTGTTTCTTCTTTAGGTGCAACGTCTAAACCAGTCACTCCAGTATTACTGCTTTTAGAAACTGTAAACACACCTTTATCATCTGCTGGATACACGATTGAAAATGGTTTTTTTACTTTAGCATTTTCAGCTTGTGATATTATACTTTCAAGACTTTGCTGTCCTTCTGCTCCTATTACACTGCTAGTTGCTCCATGATGATCTGCATGTGGATCTTTTTTTGATGATGGTTTTTCTTTATTTCTTGTTGCCCAAGGTAGTTCATTATCTTCAGATTCAGGTGGCGTAGCTTTTAACGCTGAATAACCTAATTTAGGATGTTCTTCAGCAAACTGATTTATCTGTTTCCCCATAAATGCTGACCATGGTAATCCTGTTAAGACGATGATAAAAATAGGAATAGCTATAATCAATCCTATTATGGCATGTATTCGTCTATTAAATAGAAATGAAGTTTTCTTTTTTGTTTTTTTCAATACGTTAGATTTAAAAGTTAAATACACGCCGGATATAATCATGAATATTGTCCAACATGCTGCTAACTCTACTAAGTAATTTACAAAACTTCCTCCAACCATAAGTGAACTATGTGTTTCTCTTAACACATTAGAATATGTAAATTTTGCATTTTGATTAGCAACTCTTTGGTTATGTTCATCTAAGAATATGTATCTTGATTCACCATCTTCATCTCCAATAGTTACTCTATTATTATATGGCTCGTCCATAATACTTATTTTTTGTATTTCATAGCCTTTGTATACATCTCTTATCTCTTGTATAGCATCATCTAATGATTGATGTCCTTTAGTATGACTATCTGAAAAGAACTCATCTTGGTAAATATTATTTTCTACATTTGTATAAAATAAATAACCAATACCTGTAAGAGAGAGTGTTAATAATAATGGTGTAATAAAGAAAGCAGCGTAAAAATGTAATCTTCTTATAGGACTAAAAATTTTATGCATAATTTTAACCTCAATTTCAAATTAATAATGTAACAATTTAAAGGTATAATTTTTTATATTGAATTACAATAAGATATATAAGTTAATTATG
>NZ_RXWZ01000039.1 GCF_003970575.1 Mammaliicoccus fleurettii | reverse complement strand
GAAAGTCATTGAATTATCAAACCCCGTTGGAAGTATTTATGAGTTACATGGATGTAGGTAAACTGTCTAGCTTATTTTGACAAACGAAGTCAAATAAAATTTGAGGTTTATCTTGTATAGGAATGATACGTTCTGGATGAGCTAATAAAGGACGATACCCTGCATCGAATAATTGGTCAAACGTGTTATTCGCAAAGTCTGGAACTGTAAAGAATGGAAATTCAATTAATACATATCTTGAGCCTTCAGTTATAGGTAACAATTCTCCTGATTCCAATCCTGCTAACTCATTTCCAAACATATGAATTTCTTGGCTAGGATACACTTTTATATTAATATGATGTTCTTTTAATAACGATTGTACTTCTTCAGTTCTTGCTTTAACTATGTCCGCACTATTTTTAAAACGATGTTCTATATAATGAGGTGTTGCTACAATATCAGTAATCCCAATTTTTTCGGCTTCTCTTGCTAATTCAAGCATGCTTTCTGCATCTATTGGACCATCATCTAATCCATATAATAAATGATTATGAATATCAATCATGTGCATCGCTCCTTTAGTCATTGAACTATCAAATATCAATAAGTTTTCTTATTACTTATATTGTAACAAATATCTGTTTATAAATTATATTAATAAGCCTTCAATTTTATATTTCAAATAAGCAGAAAGTTTGTAATTATTCCTTTTTTATATGAACATAAAAATATCGAAATATAAGGAGTGGGAAGATAATGGAATTAACCAAAGCACTTGAAAGAAGACGCTCAGTAAAATCTTATGAGCAATATGATTTAGATAGAGAAACAATTTATGATTTATTAGACAAAGCAGCACTATCACCATCTGCTTGGAATTTACAACAGTGGAAAGTAATAGTAGCTGACACTGATGAAGCTTAAGAAAAGTTATATAACGCAGCTAACAAACAAGTTAAAATAAAAGAAGCAAGTGCAACATTTATCATTTTAGGTGATTTAAATGCACATGAAACAATTGGAGATATAGCTGATGACTGGATTGAACACGAACATATTCCAGCTAATAAAAGAGAAGGCTTAATCGAAAGTGTGAATCGATTCTTTGAAAGTGATCTCAATAAAAGAGACGAAGCTGTACGTGGCGCATCATTATTTGCGATGAGTTTAATGTTAGTCAGTGAGGATGCTGGTTATGCAACTTGCCCTATGATTGGCTTTGACAAACAATCTGTAATTGACGCATTTAATATTGACGATAACTTAGTACCCGCTATGCTTATTTCAATTGGTAAAGGTGAAATGACAAATGATAGAGCATCACGCTTACCAGCTTCATCATTTGCAAAATTTGAATAAAGAATGTACTAATTTTGTAATAATATGATAATACTACACCTCAAAAAAAGATTATAATATAGGTAATGAAGTGAGGTGTTTAAGATGAACAAACGTTATCAAAAAGTTCTAGTACTTTACTTAATATCAACGTTAGTACCTTATATATTTATCAATAAGAATAAGGACATCTCTTTAACAAAGAGATGGTTACCTAGCTCTTTAATTGGTTATGGTATATTTGCATATGGGCTAAAGGCACTAACTAAAATGAAAAAAGCAGCTTAATTAGCTGCTTTTTTCATTTCTTTATATTCATCATTCGTTATAACATAAATAGCATCATCTACAATTTTTTCTTTATGAATTCTATTTTTTGGCATAACACCAATTTTTTTCATTCCTAATCTTTCCATAACTTGTCCAGATTTAGGATTAATAGTGCTATGCATTGCATTTACTTGGTTTAATTTTAACTTATCAAACGCCAATGACAATATCTCTAATCCCGCTTCTGTCATATAGCCATTTTTAGAATAATTTAAATTGAGCACATATCCTATCTCGCCTCTTTTATGTTCTGTATCTACTCTTAAATCTATTGTGCCAATTAATTTATGTTCTTCTTTTAAGACTATTCCATATTTGCCTAATGGTGATTTCAAATAGTAATTTGCGATGACTTCTTTTGTTTCTTCTTTTGACAAATGTGTTGGAAATACATGAGAAGTATTTTCTATATTAGATGAATATTCATAAAGTGATTCTGTATCATCTAAACTTACAGGTCTCAATATAAGTCTGTCTGTTTCTAATGTTTGATTCTCACCTAATGTTACTAATAATTCCATAATTCACACCTTCTTATGCTTTATTTTCATTTTGTGCTAAAGCTAAACAGCCAATTATTCCTTGTTCATCATTCAAACTTGGAGAAACGATGTACTCTTCTACCGGTGGAAGTGCAATATAGTCATTATTTAATAACTCAAATTGCTTATGAATTTTACTCAACAAATGATTTTGATGCATTACGCCTCCACCAAAAATGATTTTTTCTGGTGATAACATTAACGTTGTATTCAATGCTGCCTGAGCAATATAATAAGCTACTATATCCCAATCTTTCGAATCTTCTTTAATCTCTTTCGCTGATATACCAGCTCTTTTTTCAATAGCAGGTCCTGATGCAACCCCTTCTAAACAGTTACCATGAAATGGACATTTACCTTCAAAGCTTTGGTCATCTTCATGTATCTTTACTGTCATATGTCCCATCTCTGGATGACTATATCCTTGAACAAATTTACCACCGACCATAGCTCCTCCACCGATACCTGTACCAACTGTATAATATACTGCTGAATTAATATCTTTTGCGATACCTTTTTTAAACTCACCATATAATGAAGTGTTTACATCAGTTGTAAAAGCGACCGGAATATCAAAATGCTCTTTAATAGCCCCAATGAAATCAAAATTTTTCCATGCTGTCTTTGGTGTGGAAGTTATATAACCATATGTATCAGATTCTTTATTAATATCTATTGGACCAAATGAACCAATACCAATACTTATAATGTCATGCTCTTTAAAGAATTCTATAACTTTTGGCATCGTTTCAGTTGGTTCCGTAGTTGGTATCGAAACACTTTCTATAACAGTTAAGTTATCATCACCTACTGCACATACAAATTTTGTTCCTCCTGCTTCAATCGCTCCATAAAGTTTCAATAATCCCACTCACTTTCTATGATTATATTTTTTTACACAACATAACTACTATACCTAAAACCATTTCTTTCTTTTAAAAACAGTTAACATTATAAACGCAATGATGACCATAATAATTAGAACGATATAATATCCGTCGTGCCAACTAAGCTCAGGCATATTTGTAAAGTTCATTCCGTATATCCCTGCAATCAAAGTTAAAGGCATAAACACTACTGAATATATCGTTAAGATTTTCATAATATTGTTCATTTTAAATGAGTTTAGAGAAATGTAATTATCACGTATGTCACTTGTCATTTCTCTCGAAGAATCAACCATTTCCATTTGCTTGATAAGATGATCATTAATATGTGTAATATATAGAAATTGCTGTTCATTTAGATGTAATACTTTACCTTCTCTCATTCGATATACCAAATCTCTCATTGGTTGAACAGTTCGTTTAATAATTAACAACTCTTGCCTTAAATCAAAAGTATCATCTATTAAAGACTTCGTTGAAATATCTATATTATGACGATCCTCAAAATTAAATACTTTATCTTCAATATCGTAAATAAATGGGAAATAATTATCTACTATATCATCTAGCAAATTTAACAAAATATCTTTTGGCTCTTCCAAATTGATTGTTTGATTAAACAACTTTCTTTTAACAGTATCTATTTCTTCAAAGCGTTCTTTATGATAAGTCACAATAAAATCATCGCCAATAAAAATATCAACTTCTTCAGCTTCAAGTGTTTTTAAATCTAACGCATGGAACACAACAAACTGATAATCATCATATTGTTTGAATTTGGGTCTTTGTTGAACAAGCGTCGCATCTTCAATAGATAATTCATGAAAATCAAAATAATCTACTAATACTTTTGCCTCTTCTTCTGTAGGTTCGTTTAAATCAACCCATAACCATTTTTTGTCTTCTGCAATATCTTTTGGTGATGTCGTTTCTTTTAGTTCATTATTTGAATTACAATAATAAGTTTTAATCATTATATTCACACCAATTTTCATTTTACTTTATCTATATTATACAATTTAAAAAGCAGTGAGCAAATATACTCACTGCTAACAAGTATTTAGGTAAATACGACTGTTTTATTTCCGTTTACAATCACTTTGTGTTCACAATGCCACTGTACTGCTCTTGCTAATACTTGAGACTCCACATGTCTACCAGTATTTTTCATATCTTGTGCTGAATATCGATGATTAACTCTTACAACATCTTGTTCAATGATTGGACCAGCATCTAAATCTTCTGTAACATAATGACTTGTAGCTCCTATTAATTTGACACCTCTTGTATAAGCCTGTTTATAAGGATTTGCACCAATAAATGATGGCAAGAATGAATGGTGAATATTAATAATTTTTAGATGATGCCTTTCAACAAAGACTTCTGATAAAATCTGCATATACTTAGCTAGTACGAGTAAATCCACTCCGTAACTATCACTTATTCTCGAAATTTCATCTTCACTTTCACGTTTTGTTTCTTTAGTCACTTTTACATGGTGGAAAGGTATTCCCATATCTTCAACAAATTTACGGTTATTTTCATGATTACTAATAACACAGCTTATTTCTATTGGGAATTCTTGACGATTTGCGCGTAATATAATTTCACTTAACGCGTGATCTTCTTTAGAAACTAATACCGCCGTTTTTACTTTTTCTTCAGCGTCAAAAATTTGAAAATTAATATTTCTTGTTGTTAGTTCTTTTTCTAAAATTGATTTCACTTCATCATTTTTATCAAATTCAATGCGTAGATATAAGTGATTCTCATTTTCTTGAACATCAGTATAATGATCTAAATGAAATATATTTGAATTTGTTTCTTTTATAATTGTTGATATTAGTGATGTAATACCAATTTCATCTTTGCAATCCGCTAATAAAATATAATGCTTACTCATGTATCTCATCCCTTTATTAATATTGGAAATATTCTAACAATAACAACTATTATAAAATTTAATTTGCAATAAAACAATGAATTGAGTAGCATATATTCAATGTAAACGCATTCACTATTAATTTGTGCTCAAATACATAAATTGGTCTAATTGCAATGCTTCTAAAGTCTCTCTAATCAATCTTTTACGGTCATAATAATTAAGCCCTTGATTTTCTAATTCAGTGACTTTCCCTTCATATACATATGCTCCATTAAATAAAAATTTATCTTTCGTTACTTTAATTGTAGACATTGCACCTTCTCTAGGTGAAATAAACATAGAGTCAAACATTTTATAAATTAAATCCCCAAATCTATGATTATATTTAGTTTTTCCTAAGTTAGTGGAGACAGCGCCTGGATGTACAGCTGTTACATTCAATCCACGATGATGAAACTGCTCGTATAATTCTTGCATGAAATACAATGTAGCTAGCTTAGATCTACTATAAGATTTAATCGGATTAAATCTCAATGGATATTTGAAATTATGATGTCCTATATGAGCATATTTATATGCCCCAGAAGATACAATTATAATTTGTTTATCATGGCTTCTCATTATAGATTCAAATAAAATATGTGTTAATAAAAAGTGACCTAAATAATTTGTACCAAACATTAATTCAAAACCATCTACAGTTTTTTGTCTTGTTAATGAAACGACACCTGCATTATTAATTAAACAATCAATGTATGGATATTGATCTAGTATTTGAGTAGCGGCTTTCATTACATTGGCTAAATTAGATAAGTCACATTTTATGACTTCTACATTTAATTTTTTATGTTCTGCTATTAAAAGTGATTTTAAATGTTCACCTTTGTCTATATTTCTACACAATAAAATAATAATGTCATAGTCATTGGCTAACTCTTTAACTGTTGATTCACCTATTCCTGATGTTGGACCTGTAATTGCTAGTATTCTATTCGCCATTGTATATACTCCTTTAATTTATTACCGTTCTTTTACCCTGAAATATATATTTTAACTATGACATTTATTTTTTTACATAATTTTGATGTACATATATTAATTCTTTTGCCATTTCTTTAATAATTTCAGTTGAAATAAGCTGATCTTCAGCATGCATTAATAAGAGCGTCATCGGTACTGTTTCACCACTAGCTTCTGCTTGTATTAAATCTTTATGCACTTTATGACCATCAATTAAAAATTGATTACCTTCACTAATTAAATCTTCGGATTCTTTAAATTTTTCAGATTTAGCTTCATTAATTGCTTGCATATAACTACTCTTTGCCATACCAACATTAGTTATGATTTGAAAAGCAATTTGTTCGTATTTTTCCATAATATCACCTTACTTCATTAAGCTTTCAGCATGTTTTAAGACACGTTCTCCATCCATCATGCCATATTGTTGCATATCTATAACGTCTACCGGCACTTTGCCATTAGCTACTTTTTCAACTTGTGCCTTTTGAAATCTCACTTGTGGTCCAAGTAGAATAACATCTACATCATCAACCTTTGTTTCCGCTTCTGATAAGGCTAAAGCTTCGACTTCATAATCTTTACCTTCATTTTCTGCTGCCTCTTGCATCTTTTTCACTAACATACTTGTCGACATACCTGCTGAACAAACTAATAATATTTTTTTCATTTATTTCATCTCCTGAATATTAAATTTAAAAAACGCCCATGGTTTCAAATAATTGAGCAATTGTAAATCATGAGGTGCAATTCTCCCAATTACATTTACTTTACCTGTATTTATCATAGGCTTTAAAGCAATTTGTAGCTCCCCTTTATATTGTCCATATTCTTCGTTATCTATTAAGATGTCACCTCTTTTAATAGCGGTTGTATGATGAACGGGAAATGATTCTGCTTTATATTTCACACGACTTTGAGTTGAACGAATCATATAGTCACTTACATCACCTCTATAAAAATGTGGTTCTTCGATAACTATTTTTCTTTCTAATTCCGTAATATCAACAAATAACTTTACATCAAACGTGATTGCTTCGTTTTTTAAATAACTCAGTCTTTTTAATTCTTCTTCTGATGGATAACAATTACTTATAATCACATCATCAATGAGATCAGTTGCCCATAAGTATTGTGCTTGTGTAGAAACGGGGATTCCTCTATGTTCTTCTAAAGTTGGCAATCCTTCTGTAACTGGCCATGGTCCAAAGTCAGCTTCTTCACTTGAAACGAATGCTGCTGTTCTAAGACCATATTTTTTGAATTTTTTACTACCTTCTAAAAAGAATGCTTCAGATATACCAGCATATCGATGAGGATAAAAATTATGGCATCCTACTAAATGAGCTCGATTTGGTTCAAAGTCCATTACATTATCTATATAGTGATTCATGACACTCATGTTCAATTCAATCATTATGTCATATGGATTATACGTCATATCACTTGTTAATTTTGCGCCTACACCTTCATCAAGCCTTATTCCATCAACACCTAGATCATTAAAAAAAGATAAGTCATTAGGTTCAATACCGAGGACTTTAAAAGTTCTTGGTGCTACATCTATAAATATTTCAAAGTCTAAACTTTTAGCATAACGAATCGTTTTTTCAATGATAGGTAATAAAGTCGATTTATTATCATCAGTTAATTGCAATAAATTCGTAAAAATTCGTGTAAAACCATGCTCATGTGCT
>NZ_RXWZ01000004.1 GCF_003970575.1 Mammaliicoccus fleurettii | reverse complement strand
AAGAGGTCACACCTGTTCCCATGCCGAACACAGAAGTTAAGCTCTTTAGCGCCGATGGTAGTTGGGCTTACGTTCCGCGAGAGTAGGACGCTGCCGGGCAATATTGTTAAATGGAGAATTAGCTCAGCTGGGAGAGCATCTGCCTTACAAGCAGAGGGTCGGCGGTTCGAACCCGTCATTCTCCACCATTTTTGCCGGCCTAGCTCAACTGGTAGAGCAACTGACTTGTAATCAGTAGGTTGGGGGTTCAAGTCCTCTGGCCGGCACCATTTTTTAGAGCCATTAGCTCAGTTGGTAGAGCATCTGACTTTTAATCAGAGGGTCAGAGGTTCGAATCCTCTATGGCTCA
>NZ_RXWZ01000038.1 GCF_003970575.1 Mammaliicoccus fleurettii | reverse complement strand
AAACCAAGCATATATATTTTGTTAATACCCTAGAAAAACCAATGGTTGATTACATCTAAAGATATTACACAAAATTATGGACTTGACTTTAACGCATCACTTATAAGTATAATCGTAGAAAAAATGCATATAAAAATAGATCATTAGTAACGATTTTGTAAGTGCGGACGCCTGAGGGAATAGTATGCGTGAGAGACTACAGGCTCGAGCCATACCCCTAGGCAAGCATGCACGTACAAAATCGTAAAGTATTATAAAAAATAAGCATATCACTATAAACTTAAAAAAAATCAGTTAAGTGATATGCTTATTTATTTTGAGTTAGAATTTATGTCCCAAAATCATTTTGAGGGTGAGACAAATTAATTGTCTCACCCTCAAATCATTCTATTCACAGTAGATTACTGGATTGAAGCTTATGCCCAACCTCTGTATCTAGCTGCTTCTGCTGTACGTTTAATACCTACAATATAAGCTGCTAAACGCATATCTATTTTTCTGTTTTCTGATAAGTTATAAACTGTATCAAATGCTTTAACTAGTTTTTCACGTAATTTTTCATTAACTTCTTCTTCAGTCCAATAATAACCTTGATTATTTTGTACCCACTCAAAGTATGAAACCGTTACGCCACCCGCACTTGCTAATACATCTGGTACTAATAAAATACCACGTTCACTTAAAATTTTAGTAGCTCCCATTGTAGTTGGACCATTTGCTGCTTCAACAATAATATTAGCTTTTATGTCATTTGCATTTTCTTCAGTAATTTGATTTGAGATTGCTGCTGGAACAAGAATGTCACAGTCAATTTCAAATAATTCTTTATTTGAAATAGTATCATCAAATAAATTAGTAACAGTTCCAAAGCTATCACGACGATCCAATAAATAATCGATATCTAAACCTTCAGGATCATGAAGTGCACCATAAGCATCAGAGATACCTACAATTTTTGCCCCTTGGTCATATAAGAATTTCGCTAAGAAACTACCGGCATTACCGAAGCCTTGTATAACGACTCTAGAACCTTCGATTGTTTTACCGCGTCTTTTGGCAGCTTGTTCAATTGCAATAACTACACCTAATGCAGTAGAACGGTCTCTACCTTGAGAACCACCTAACACAATTGGCTTACCAGTAATGAATCCAGGTGAATTAAATTCATCCATTTGACTGTATTCATCCATCATCCAAGCCATAATTTGTGAATTTGTAAATACATCTGGTGCTGGTATATCTTTTGTTGGCCCTACTATTTGAGAAATAGCACGAACATATCCACGAGATAATCTTTCAACTTCATGAATACTCATTTGTCTTGGGTCACAAACAATACCACCTTTACCGCCACCATATGGTAAATCTACAATTCCACATTTTAATGTCATCCACATAGATAAAGCTGTTACTTCTTCAACGTCAACATCAGGATGGAAACGTACGCCACCTTTTGTTGGACCAACTGCATCATTATGTTGGGCACGATACCCAGTAAACGTCTTAACAGAACCGTCATCCATTCTAACTGGTATACGCACTGTTAATAATCTCATTGGTTCCTTAATTAAATCGTACATCCCCTCATCAAAACCTAATTTATTAAGGGCTACACCAATAATTTCTTGTGTCGATGAAACTAAATTTAAATTTTCGCTCATGATCCTCTTCGCCTCTTTTTTAAATACTTTTAATCTCTAAATAATTGTAACATAATTGATTATTTTTAAAAGGTCTTTAACACTTTTTTGTAAACGTTATCAGATTTTTTATTTAAAAACAGACTTAACTTGATCAAGTGCCCAATCTAAATCTTCTTTTTCAATGATTAATGGCGGTGCAAAACGGATTACTGTATCATGAGTTTCTTTACATAATAGTCCTAATTCTTTTAATTTCTCACAATATGGTCTAGCATCTTCAGTTAACTCGATTCCGATGAATAATCCTTTACCTCTTACTTCTTTAATAGATGGATGTTCGATTTTTTTCAATTCATCTTTGAAATAAGTACCAAGCTCTAATGAACGCTCTGATAATTTTTCATCAATTATTACATCTAATGCTGCATTTGAAACAGCAGCAGCAAGTGGATTACCACCAAAAGTAGAACCATGAGAACCTGGATTAAATACTTCTAATATTTCTTTATTACCTACAATACATGAAATTGGGAATACGCCTCCGCCTAATGCTTTACCAAGAATATACATATCTGGTTGTACGTTATCCCAATCAGTAGCAAATAATTTTCCAGTTCTTCCTAAACCTGCTTGAATTTCATCTGCTATAAACAACACATTATTTTCATCACAGACTTCTCTAATTTGTTTTAAATAGCCATCTTCAGGTACATTAATACCCGCTTCACCTTGAATAGGCTCAATTAACACAGCTGCTGTGTTAGGTGTAATAGCTGATTTAATTTGCTCAATATCACCAAAATCAACGAGTTTAAATCCTCCTAATAATGGACCATAACCTCTTTGATATTCTTTTTCTGAAGAAAGTGAAACTGCAGCCATAGTACGACCATGAAAGTTTCCATTCATCGCAATAATTTCTGCTTTATTATCTTCTACACCTTTCACTTGATATGCCCAACGTCTTGCAGCTTTAATTGCTGTTTCAACAGCTTCTGCACCTGTATTCATAGGTAGTACCATTTCTTTGTTGGCAAGTTTACATATTTTTTCATACCATGGACCTAATTGATCACTATGGAATGCACGTGAAGTTAGTGTTACACGATCCGCTTGATCTTTTAATGCTTGGATGATTTTCGGATGACGATGACCTTGGTTAACAGCTGAATATGCTGATAACATATCTAAATAACGATTACCCTCTGGATCTTTCACCCAAATGCCTTCTGCTTCTGAAATTACAATTGGTAATGGCAAATAGTTTGGAGCACCAAATGTATTTGTTTGTTCAATTATTTCTTGTGATTTTGTCATATTAAATCTCCTCCCATTAAAACAGTAGAGCATGTATACGCCCTACTGTATTTTGAATATTCCAACATCATTATAACATTTCTGACGTAGTTCGTCCTTGTAAATGAAGTACTAAGTAATCTGGTCCTCCAGCTTTTGAGTCTGTACCAGACATTTTGAACCCACCAAATGGTTGATATCCAACAATCGCACCTGTACAACCTCTATTAAAGTATAAGTTACCTACTAAGAAGTTTTTGCGTGCTTGTTCTAATTTAAATCTATTATTAGAAATAACGCCGCCTGTTAAGCCATATTCAGTGTTGTTTGCAAATTCGATTGCTTGATCAAAATCTTTTGCTTTACTGAAACCAACAACTGGTCCAAAGATTTCTTCTTGCATCACTCTGTCATCATGTTTCAAATCAGCAATAACAGTCGGGTTAACAAAATGACCTTTTTCTTCATCAGTTGTTCCACCAGCTACAATACGGCCTTCTTTTTTACCGATTTCAATATATTTTTTAATTTTATTTAATGAATTTTCATCGATTACAGGTCCCATATAATTTTCATGATTTGTAGAATCGCCGACTGTTAATTTTTCAGTACGCTCAACCACTTTATATAATAAATCATCATAAATATCTTCAACAGCAATTACACGAGAACATGCAGAACATTTTTGTCCTGAAAAACCGAATGCTGATTGTACTATAGAATCTGCAGCTAAATCTAAATCACCTTCAGAATCAACAATGATAGTATCTTTACCACCCATCTCAGCAATTACACGCTTAAGATGTGTTTGACCTTTTTGTACTTTTGCTGCTCTTTCATAAATAGATACACCAACATCGCGAGAACCTGTGAATGAAATTAAACTTGTATCTTTATGATCAATTAAGTAATCACCGATTTCACTTGATGAACCAGGTATATAGTTTACTACCCCTTTTGGTAAACCAGCTTCTTCAAGAACTTCCATAAATTTATAAGCAATAACAGGTGTTTTTGAAGATGGCTTTAACAATACCGTATTACCTGTAACGATTGGTGCTACAGTAGTTCCTGCCATAATAGCAAATGCAAAGTTCCAAGGTGAAATAACGACACTAACACCAATTGGTAAATAATTATATTTATTATATTCTCCAGGACGGCTTTCTACTTTTTTACCGTCTTTTAGTTCTAACATTTGGCGCGCATAGTATTCCATAAAGTCAATCGCTTCAGCTGTATCAGCATCAGCTTCTTTCCATGGTTTACCACCTTCTTTAGAAAGTAACGCTGAGAATTCATGTTTGCGGCGTCTAGTAATTGCAGCTGCTCTAAATAACACATCTGCACGAACAATTGGATCAGTTTCTCTCCAAGTTTTAAAAGCTTCTTTAGCCGCTTCCATTGCTTTTTCAGCATGCTCTTTGTTTGCTTTAGAAACTAGTCCAACTGTTTCTTCTATATTAGAAGGATTATAAGAACGTGTTTTATCATCAGTAAAAATTCTTTCCCCTCCAACAATAATCGGATATTCTTTTCCTAAATATCCTTCAACAGTTTTAAGACCTTCTAAATAATCAGCCTTATTCTCCTCTTTCGTAAAATCAGTAAATGGTTCGTGTTTGTATGGAATCATTAAAGTAAACCTCCCTATGTTTATATGGGGCAAAAAAAGAAACCCCTTACATTCCTATAATGACAAACTTTTATAGATTACTTCAAGCTATTTTTTCCAAAAATTTAGGATTAAAATAAGTTGTAAAATTACTTCAAATAAATATACAAAAAGACGATTAAAAGTTCACTTAAACACTATAAAAATTTAATATTTTTTCATGATTTTCACTTACAAATAGCAGTGTTTTATTCTTTATAGTCCTTTAAACAAAAAATGAGTATACAAAAAGACGATTAAATAATTATTTAATCGTCTTCAAGATGCTTATTAGATTGATTAATCCATTTAGGCAACCTTTCTTCTAAAGGTTGAAACCCATATTTTTCTGTCTCACGTATTTCATCTAGAACTGAACGCTTTTCTTTCTTACGCTCTTGTCTCTTGAAATACTCATTCTCTTTTAGTGATAAATTTAGTTTACCATCTACTTCAACTTTGATCACTTTTGCCTTAACAATTTGACCAACACTTAAAAATTGATTGAGATTATGCACGTAATCATTCATCACTTCTGATATATGAATGAGACCTTCCACATGTTCAGGGGTTTCAACAAAGGCGCCATATGGCTGTATGCCAGTCACTTTTACCTTTACAAACTGACCAACTTTATATTGTTTTCCCACTTTTAGAAAACCCCTTGTACTTATAGTTATTAACTCTTACATCATAGCATAGTTATTTTTAATTAACCATTAATTTGATATATAATTCTGAAAATACAATGCATAAATATAACTTAAAGAATGAACTTGGAACAAATTGAACTTAAATTTATAAGTTCAGTTTGTTTTTTGTTTTAATAAGTAGATTTATTAAACATAGAATCAGTTCTTGAATGAATTCCAACTATTTAATAAATATTTAATTAATATTTGTTATTTTTTAGCGCTGACTCCTGCGGGAAAAGCATGATTCGAAGACTACAGGCTGAGAACATGCCCGCGGAAAGCATGCGCATAAAAAATACCAACAAAGTATATGAGTTGATCAATAATTTTCATAAAAAATAAGAGCAGAAATTCATTATTAAAATGAATTTCTGCTCTTAATAAATTCTAGGACATTTATATCCCAAAGTATTCTCTTATATTGCATTTCTCAACTAGCTTGTAATGATATTACTTTTATTACCATGATCTTACGATTGTTTAATCCTCAAACTTCATAGGATTTCAATCAGATAGAAGTTGGTGCAAAGCAATATTCACTTAGTTATTTTTTACTTTTATTCTCCTCTTGCTCTAAATGATCCATCACTTGTTTTTCAAATGATTTCATTTTCTCTTCGTCTTTTTTTGATTTTTTACGAAACATCATAAAAACAATGTACGCCAAAACCATAAATAATAACAACGTAGCAACAGCAGGAATATATTCTAATTTATTATCTGGAAAATAAAGAAATTCCATCATAATCCGACCACTCCCTTAGCATCTAGATTATAACAAAGATTAAGTCGAATGAATTGATTTTTTATGACAATTGAATGTCGATTTATTTTATAATATCAATTGTCTCGATTACTATGTCTTCAGCTGGCTTGTCATTAGCGCCAACTTTAACATTAGCGATTTCTTCTAAAATGTCTTCACCTTTAACGATATGACCAAATACTGAATGTTTTTGGTCTAACCAAGGTGTTCCACCTTTTTCAGCATAACGATCAACTATTTCTTCTGGCCAACCGCCATCTTTAAGTTGAGATAACATATTGGCTGGTACTTCTTTCATTTGGACGATGAAAAATTGAGAACCATTTGTATTTGGACCAGCGTTTGCCATTGATAATGCACCATACAAGTTAAATGCTTGTAATGAGAATTCATCTTCAAAAGCACTTCCATAAATACTTTCTCCACCCATACCAGTTCCTGTTGGGTCTCCACCTTGAACCATAAAGTCATTAATTACTCTATGGAAAATAATTCCGTCGTAATATTTTTTCTCAGCTAAGCCGATAAAGTTTTCTACTGTTTTAGGTGCTAGCTCAGGGAATAATTTGAAAGTCATATTACCTTTAGTTGTTTTAATTTCTACAACTCTTTCACCTTCTAGTATTTCATTTGTTAATTGTGGATAGTTTGTCATTTAAAATTCTCCATTCATGTTAAAATAATTACAATAGTGATATCATAACATAATTTAATAGAAAGGGGATATCAACATGTTATATCAATTTCCACATAAAACTGGTCAGTATGTTGTAGAAGTAATTGAAGAAAAAGGAGATCAACTTCTTGTTAAAATTTTAGCAGTATTGAAACATCCTAGACAAGGTGATTTACATAGCCCTAATGAAGTAGAAAATGTGTTTTTCCATGAAAGAAAAGCATTGAGTCAGTTTGAAAAAAGATATACAACAGCTCAATTTTTGAAAGCGTATAATGAAGAGGTACCGAATTATATTGAATCACTAAAATCTTCTATTTATGAATTAGAAGAGAAGATGAAGAAAAAAAATAACGCTTATAGTGATCAAGCATTAAAGTGTATAGAACAATTGAAAAAAGATTATTCGAGACAATATAAGGTTAATATATAAATTTTACAAAAAAATTCAAGAAATTTATTACGAGTTTCTTCATATTTAAAAATCGCCTAAAAATTCTGAAATATAGTAATGCTAGTATTTTCAAGCATTGAGATTATTGTGTATAATATTAATTAGGTGAATTTTTGGAGGGAGGTTATTAAATGAGTTTAATGCATATTATGATTTTATTACCTTTAATTTTTGCAATCATAATACCAATTTTATATAAGTTTTATAAAGGAACTCATCTAGGATGGTTTGTATTACCGATTCCTATTATTATATTTAGTTATTTTATGTCATACATAAAGGTTCCTGACTCGGACAAACCATTTATTGTCATTTGGGAATTCATGCCAAGAATAGGAATGAATTTTTCAGTTCATCTAGATGGTTTGAGTTTATTATTTGCATCATTAATTACAGGTATTGGAGCATTAGTCGTTCTTTATTCCATTACATATTTAAGTAAGAATGAATCATTAGGGAATTTTTATTGTTATTTATTAATATTTATGGGTGCAATGTTAGGTGTTGTTTTATCAGATAAT
Organism: Mammaliicoccus fleurettii; assembly: GCF_003970575.1. Taxonomy (GTDB): domain Bacteria; phylum Bacillota; class Bacilli; order Staphylococcales; family Staphylococcaceae; genus Mammaliicoccus; species Mammaliicoccus fleurettii. Next base: position 16,218 of record NZ_RXWZ01000038.1, on the reverse strand, counting down.
CTACTTATGCTTTATCTATTCTGGGAATTAACATCTATTTCAAGTTTCTTACTAATCGCTTATTGGCGTCATAAACAGTCATCAATATATGGTGCTCAAAAGTCACTTTTAATCACAGTATTTGGTGGTTTAATGTTACTGGGTGGATTCATTTGTTTAGCATTAGCTGGTAATTCATGGAGTATTACTTCACTTATACAGAATGCAGAAACAATACAATCATCACCTTACTTTATATTTGCGATGATTTTAGTTTTAATTGGTGCAATGACTAAATCTGCACAATTTCCATTTCACATATGGTTACCTGATGCAATGGAAGCACCTACTCCAGTAAGTGCTTATTTACATTCAGCAACAATGGTTAAAGCAGGTATTTATTTAGTTGCTAGAACTACACCGATTTTTGCAGCAAGCGCAGGATTTGTGTGGGCGGTGACTGCAATAGGTTTAATAACACTATTCTGGGCATCATTTAATGCCGTAAAACAGCAAGATTTAAAAGGTATTTTAGCATTTTCAACTGTTTCTCAACTCGGTATGATTATGTCGATGTTAGGAATTGGTGCTGTAAGTTATCACTACTCTGGAGAAGAAAGTCAATTATTCTTAGCAAGTATAATCGCAGCAGTTTTCCATTTAATTAATCATGCTACATTTAAAGGCGCGTTATTTATGATTACAGGTACTATTGATCATGAAGTTGGTACAAGAGATATTAAAAAGTTGGGTGGACTAATGACCATCATGCCGATTTCTTGTACATTCACGATTATTACAGCTTTAAGTATGGCTGGTGTGCCACCGTTTAACGGATTCTTATCTAAAGAGTTATTTTTAACAGCGATGTTTGATGCTCATAAAGCAGATGTTTTCAGCTTATCAACAATTGGTTACTTACTACCAATCGTCGCTATTGTAGGTAGCATCTTCACGTTTGTGTATTCATTTAAATATGTACATGAAGTATTCTTTGGTGAATATAAACCAGATGCATTACCTAAAAAGCCACACGAAGCACCAATGCTTATGTTGTTGCCAACAGGTATTCTAACATTTTTAGTAGTGCTTTTCGGGTTATTCCCAAATATATTAAGTGAAAGTATTATTGCTCCAGCTGTAAGAGCTATAGCACCATTTGCTGATGCACCTGAAGTACATATATCACACTGGCACGGTATCACACCTGCTTTAATAGGTACATTAATTGTATTTATAGTAGGTTTCTTATTATTTAAATCCGTTGAAAAATGGATTGGTGTTTACAATATTCAGCCAGAATATTTAACGTTTAATTATTATTACGATAGAGGTATTCAATTAAGCTCTTATTTATCTAATAAAATTACTCAAAGTTATATGACTGGATTTATTAGAACATACTTAATGTATATATTTGCTTTCTTTATTATTATGACTGCACTAACTTTATTCACGCATCCTGTTAGTATCGCATTTGATAATATAAGCGAAATTAGACCATATGAAGTGATTTTAATGGGATTAATTTTAGTAAGTACATTTTGTATCGTATTAGCAAAATCAAGATTGTTCAGTATCATTATGCTTGCTGCAGTTGGATACTCAGTTGCATTATTCTTTGTATTCTTTGGTGCACCTGATTTGGCACTAACACAATTATCTATTGAAACAATTTCAACTGCCCTATTCTTATTATGTTTCTATCATTTACCTAAAATGAATAGACACGATGAAAACCGTAAATTTAAAATCGGTAATTTCATAATTTCTATTTGTATAGGTATTGCTGTAATTACAATTGGGCTAATTGCATATGGTAATAGACATTATGATTCAATTTCTAAATATTATATTGATAATGTTTATGACTTAGCAGCAGGTAAAAATATGGTCAATGTAATACTTGTAGACTTCCGTGGTTTTGATACATTGTTTGAATCTGCAGTATTAGGTATTGCTGGTTTAGGAATTTATACTTTAATTAAACTACGTAATAATGATAAAAATGGAGGTGAAGAACATGAAGAAACAATCGAATGATGTGTTCTTTCAGTTTAATTCCATAATCATTTTCTTAATTATTATGATGTATGCTGTTTCTATATTCTTTGGTGGACACTATACTCCTGGTGGAGGATTCGTTGGTGGTTTATTACTATCATCTGCAGTTATCATCATCGGGATAGCATTTGACACTAAAACATTAAAGAAAATGTTTCCTTTTGACTTTAAATTGGTGACAGGCACTGGTTTATTCTTTTGTGTTCTTACACCTATTTTAAGTTGGACTTACAATAAAACATTTTTTACACACGCATTTGGGGAATTTCACCTCCCTATATTTGGTGAAGTACATTGGCATACAGCAATGCTATTTGATTTAGGCGTACTGCTAGCTGTTGTAGGTACTGCGATAACGATTATATTAGCGATTGGAGAGAATGAATAATGGAAATATTAATGATTTTCGTTTCGGGTATTATTATATCTGTATCAGTATACCTAGTTCTCTCTAAAAGTTTAATTAGGATTATTATTGGTACAACGTTACTTTCACACGGTGTTCATTTAATGCTTCTTACTATGGGTGGATTAAAGAAAGGTGCTTTACCAATTGAAGAAGAAGGCATCAAAAATTATGTTGATCCATTACCACAAGCATTGATTTTAACAGCAATTGTTATTGCATTTGCTGTTACAGCATTTTTCTTAGTACTAGCTTTTAGAAGTTATAAAGAGCTTGGAACTGATAATTTAGAAGAGATGAAGGAGGTACCGAAAGATGAATAATTTGATTATTGTACCTCTTATCATTACATTTTTAACTGCTGTTACTTTAATTTTTGTAGGTCCAAGACCTTATTTAAAGCGTAAAGTCGTACTAACTGGTTTTACTTTAGCCTTTTTAGTAAGTTTATATAATATCTATATGATTAATATGGATGGCACACAAACACTGAACTTAGGTAGTTGGCCAGTTCCGTATAGTATTGTCATATACGTTGATATGTTGAGTGCTTTGTTAGTTAGTACGAGTTTGTTTATTACACTCGTCGTACTCATATACTCACACCAATCGATTGGTATACACCGGGAAAGATATTTTTATTACTTTGGTGTATCAATGATGGTTACTGGTGTTAACGGTGCCTTTATGACGGGCGATTTATTTAACTTATTCGTATTTTTCGAAGTATTCTTAATGTCATCATATTTATTACTTGTGATTGGTGGAACAAAAATTCAATTACAAGAAAGTATTAAATATATATTAGTTAACGTTTTAACTTCAGCTTTCTTTGTACTTGGTGTTGGTATGCTCTACTCCATAACAGGAACATTAAATATGGGTGACTTACACGTTAAACTTGCTGACCTTTCAGAAGCAAATTTAAATATAGTCGTAATTACTTTTATTATGTTTTTATTTGTTTTTGCTACTAAAGCAGGTATGTTCCCATTGTATTTCTGGTTACCTGGAGCTTATTACGCACCACCTATCCCGATTATTGCTTTATTCGGTGCATTACTAACTAAAGTAGGCGCATATGCAATCATGCGTACTTTCAGTTTATTCTATTCAACGAATAGTGAGTTTATAACTCAAACATTGATTGTACTTGCTATACTAACCATTATTATGGGTTGTATAGGTGCGATAGCATACTATGATGTTAAAAAGATTATTATTTATAATATTATGATTGCGATTGGTGTCATTCTTATCGGTGCTGCAATGATGGACAAAAATGGTATGATGGGTAGCATTTATTACTTACTACATGACATGATTATTAAAGCTTCTTTATTCTTATTAATTGGTGTCATCATTAAAATAACTGGTTCACCAGATTTAAGAAAATATAGTGGTCTAATCAACCATTATCCAGTTCTAGGATGGATATACTTTATTGCCGCACTATCATTAGCCGGGATACCTCCATTAAGTGGTTTCTACGGTAAGTATTTTATCGTAATGTCTACATTTGAAAATGGTCATTATATAAGTGGTATTGTCGTATTATTATCTAGTTTATGTGTCCTTTACTCAGTAATGCGAATCTTCTTAATGGCATTTTGGGGAGAAGAAAAAGGATATGTTTACAATCCTAAATTACCAATTAATAAGTTAATGATCGCATCAATCACAATTACAGTAGTGGCAATATTATTTGGACTTGGCGCAGACTTTTTATATCCTCTTATAGAAAAAGCAGCCTTGCCTTTCTATAACCCTGAGACATATGTAAATGCGTTAGGAGGCGATTATTAATGGCTATACAAGTACTAATTAATGTTCTATTAGCAACTCTATGGATGATGCTTTCTGAGACATATACTTTTGGTGCATTCATATTTGGATATTTATTCGGTATATTGTTTGTATTAGTTGCTTTACCCCTACTACCTGGCAAACATTTGTACTTACGTCCAGTATGGAAAAGTATCTTATTAGCTATATTATTTATGAAAGAATTGATACTTGCTAATATAGATGTAATTAAAATTGTTATCCAAAAAGAAATTCATAATAAACCAGCATTCTTTGCATACCCAACAGAACTAGAGCATGATTGGGAAATTACATTACTATCACAATTGATTACATTAACGCCTGGAACAATCGTCGTAGCCATTTCAGATGATAAAAAAACACTTTATATTCACTCTATAGATTTTTCTGATATAGATTCGGAAATAAGTTCTATTAAAGATTCATTTGAAAAAGCAATCAAGGAGGTGAGCATACGATGACAAATATATTCGTAATAATCGCGATTATCATCGTTGCACTCTCTATGATAGGTATTCTTGTTCGTGTCATAATCGGACCAACTTTAGCTGATAGAGTAATCGCTCTTGACGCATTAGGCATAACTTTAATGGCAATGATTGCATTGTTCTCTGTATTAACTAACACAAGATATTTATTCGTTATACTTTTATTAATAGGTATTTTAGCATTCCTAGGTACTGCAGCATTTGCGAAGTTCATGGATAAAGGAGAGATCATTGAAAATGATAGAAACGATTCTTATTAGTATCTCAATAATTATGATGGTCATTGGTGCATGCTTTAGCTTTTTCGCAGCGTTAGGTATTCTAAGATTACCAGATGTGTTCTCACGAGCACATGCTTCTGGTAAAGCTTCAACTCTTGGAGTTATGTTAATTTTATTAGGTGTAATGATCTACTTCATAGGTAAAGAAGGTCATTTCAATGTTCAATTATTACTAGGTATTATTTTTATATTTATTACAGGTCCTTTAGCAGGACACTTAGTTTCAAGAAGTGCGTATTATATGGGGGTTAAACCAACTGAACGTACAATTCGAGACGATTTAAAAGATGCAAAATAAACAATACTTTAGGAATTAAAAAAGACGAAATTCACTCTTTATCGTGAATTTCGTCTTTTTCTTTGGGATTCTATAAATCTATGTCTCATCCCTATTTTTATCTTTTCTTTTTTATAGCTATAGTTGCTCTAATTACTGAAATTAATTGCTCTTCTTCATTTGTTACTTTAACATCCCATACTTGTGTAGTACGTCCGATATGAAGTGCTTTCCCCACAGCTCTTACTTCACCGCTTCGTATAGATTTAATATGATTTGCATTAATTTCTAATCCTAAAGGTATTTCATCTTCATTTGAAGATATATGTGCACCAACAGATGCTGCTGTTTCAGCTAATGCGATTGTTGCGCCACCATGTAAATATCCAAATGGTTGTTTGACTTTGTCAGTTACAGGCATTGTCATTTCAATATAACCATATTTTGATTCTACTGTTTCTATTTGAAGATTTTCTATTAAGTCCATATTATGATCCCCCTTATTGATACTATAATACCATAGCAGCGATAAAGCCAAATATCAATAATGGTATATTATATATAATAAAATTGGGTATACAAGTATCTCTTATATGATCATGTTCTCCATCGACATTCAATCCTGCTGTTGGACCTAATGTTGAATCACTTGCAGGACTCCCTGAATCGCCTAATGCACCTGCAGTACCAATCACTGCTATTAGTGCCATAGAACTCATACCAATTTCTTGTCCGAATGGGATAAATAAACTTGCAATAATGGGAATGGTTGCAAATGAAGAACCTATGCCTAATGTCACGATCAATCCTATTATCAACATCATTATGATACTAAAAGCTTTGTTATCGCCTGTAATAGAAGAGAGACTTTTAACTAGTGTACCTACTTCATTCGTTTCATTCATTACACCCGCAAAACCATTCGCAGTTAAAATAACAACACCTATATATGCCATTATTTGAATTCCTTCAACTAATTTAACATCTAAATCTTTCCAGTTATATAATCCTGAGAAGAAGAAAATTAGAATACCAGCTAAAGCACCGAATATCATTGATTCTGTAAATGTCTGAACAATAAATGTTGCTAAAATGGCAACTCCAGTAACAATTAAAGGATATGGTTTTAAAGTTTTCAATTCTTGTTCTTCTTCTATTTTTATTGTTTTATATGTTCTTGGTCTCCAATAAAGTATGATTGCAATTATTAATCCAACAACATAGCCCATTGAAGGAATAAGCATTGCTTTCCAAATATTATAAAATTCTATATCTACATTTGCTTTACCAAATGCATCAAATATAATTGACTGGAAGATGTGTCCGTATCCGTATGGTAATAATATATAAGGAAAACATAATCCAAAACCTATTACTGTTGCTATTAACCTTCTATCCATTTTTAATTCATTAAATAGACTTAATAATGGTGGTATAAGGATTGGTATAAAAGCTATATGGACAGGTATAATATTCTGACTTAAAATTGAAATAACGAGTAATACAGCTACCAAAGTAATTTTAATTTTAAGTCTACTTTTTTGCGAATTTTCTTTTTTCATTGATTTGATGATTTTACCAACTATGTAGTCAGTAATTCCACTATATGAAATAAGTGCCGCAAATCCACCTAATAAAGCATATGATAGTGCAACTTCTGAACCATCAACGATTGTTTTTCCAAATGTAGATATCACTTTATCAAGCGACATACCACTTAACAAACCACCTGTTAATGCACCCACGAAAATACTCAAAACGACATTAAGTCTCATTAAACAAAGTATAATCATTACAATAACAGCTACAAGTACTGCATTAAATTCCAAAAAGACCCTCTCCATTCTTTAACTCTCTACCACGATAAAGTAAAATGATGAATTTATCATATCAGTTGAGAAATATGATGTCAATATATCGATAACTAGTCAGAATTTTTAGAATAATATAATTTAAAAAATACTTACAAAACCAGTGTGACTTTGTAAGTATTTTTCGATTATTTTATAATATATCGCATTATCTGTTTTTTAAGAAATGAATAACCGTAGGAATCATTGCACCAGTAGCGCCTTTTGGTCCACGGAACGATACTTTTTCAGTTTCACCTGATCCAGCAATATCAAAATGTAAATGAGGGATATCTCCACTGAAATGTGTTACAAATGCTGCAGCAAATAGCGCTTTACCATTTTTATTTAATATACAGTTTGTTAAATCGGCAACTTCTGAAGACTTAATATCATCTTTTTCTTCGTCTGTAATTGGTAATTCAAAACTTATTTCATTTGAATACCTTGCTGCTTTCTTTACATCTTCAATATATTGATCTGCATCACTAGAGAATATACCTGTTTTTCCTAATCCTAATGCAGCAACTACAGCACCTGTTAATGTAGCAAAGTTCATAATAAGTTCTGGTTTATACTGAGCAACATATGAAACAGCATCTGCTAAAACAAGTCTACCTTCAGCATCTGTATTTGTAATTTCAACAGTTTCACCACTTAAAGCAGTAAATACATCATCAGGTTTCATTGCATTACTAGATACCATATTTTCAGCTAACGGCAATACAGCAACTATGTGAACAGGTAATTGCAATTCTGAGATCGCATTAACCATTGCTACTACATTACTAGCACCACTCATATCGTATTTCATAGTAGGCATGCCTGTTTTGGATTTAATTTGATAACCACCAGAATCGTAAGTGACCCCTTTTCCTACTAAGGCGATAGGATCATTTTTAGATCCTTTATACTCTAAAGTAACTAGGCGTGGAGGGTTTACAGACCCTTTACCAACTGCATCTAATAAGCCAATACCTTCCTCGCGAATAGCTTGTTCGTCTTTGATAGTGACCTGAACTTTAGAGTTTTTAAAATGTTCTTCAATTTGTTGTGCAAAATAATCAGGTGTCAAAATATTAGGAGGTGTTTGTGAATAAGTTCTCGCCAAATTGATACTATCTCCTAATATCTCACCGTGCTTAATGTATGACTCAATATCTTCATTAGATGTAGAAATAAAGTTTATCTTAGTTTCAACATTCGCTGATTTATTTGACTTATAATGATCAAATTGGAATACAGCTTGTTTTGATAACCATCCGAATCGATATAATCGTTCTTTTTCAGTAACATTTTGTGTTAAAAATGTATCATCAAATAGATTAACAGTTTCTATTTTATTGCTATGTAGATAACGGCTTAAATTACCATATATAACTTGATAATCGTTTTCTTTAATTTCCTTTAAATTTCCTAAACCTATAGAAATTAATTTAACAATATTATTATTAACAGTAACGGCAGTACTTGTAACTTCACCTAGTTCACTACTTATAATTTGTTGTTTTTTCAAATTATCTAACTGCCCATTTAATATATTATTCACTTCTTCAAAATTATGCATTTGATTTAAATGACTTGGGCAACCTATTATAATTGGAAATTCATTATTTGAATATTTTTCTAAAATGTTAAATTTCATATTATTATCCCCTTTGTTAGAACATTGAATAACCACTTCTTCTTAAATTCCTTATAACAAAACCTGCTACAATCGCACCAATCCATCCTGAACCGAGCATTAATATGTCAGCTGTATGTATATTTGTTATGCCAGAAATAAGTTTTGAAAATGCTGTTGATGGATCTGTAAAGTACATAGCTGTCGATATTTTATCTACAATCGCAAAAATAACGAATGGATAAAATACAACCATTAGCCAAGTAGTTTTTAATAGCATATTCAATATAAATGCGATGCCAAAAAACAAAACAAAAAACAATGCCATTGATATGATAACTTGAGGTAAAGATATCATAGCTAACCTCCTTTAAAAAAAGAGACCCGCCTAATAGCAGGGCTCTACATTTAATAATTAATCAATTAGAATTTACCTTTTTTATAGGCTAATCCGATACCACCGATTTTGAAAATAGCGCGAGTATCGATAACTTTTTTCATGAATGCTGCTTTTTTACCAGTAATTTCACGACCCATAACGACACCAACACCGTCACGGCTACCTAATGAACATACAGTACCTTTGTCATCATAAGAGAAAGCTTCTGTTTTTTCACCGTTAAAGATGTTTTTAATATTTTTAGCAAGGTGTTCACCTTGTTGCATAGCGATTTGAGCTGTTGTTGGAAGTGGACGTTTGTTGTCTCCTTCACCAGCCATAACAGCTGAACAGTCACCAATAACGAAGATATCATCGTAATTGTCGATTGATAAATCATCTTTAACAACGATACGACCACGTTTAACGCCATCGAATGATTCTTCCATTAATTTGCTACCTCTAACTCCAGCAGCCCAGATTGCTGTGTTTGCTTCAAGAGTTTGTTCTACATCATTAACTTTAACTACGAAGCCTTTTTCGTTACAAGCAACGATTGGTGTAGAAATTTTGAATTCTACTCCACGGTCTTCTAAATATTTAACAACATAGTTCACTAAGTTTTCTGAGAACATTGGTAACATTTTTGGAGCAGCCTCAACACAAGTAATTTTAACTTTAGATTGATCTACACCGTATTTTTTACATAATTCAGGGATACGTTCAGTTAATTCACCTAGTAATTCAACACCAGTGAAACCAGCACCACCTACTAAAATAGCTAAATCATTTTCATCTTTTTCTTTAGATGCAGCATAATTAGCAAATTTATCTTCAATATGCTTAGAAATACGACGAGAAGTGTTAATATTTTCGATTTGAAGAGCATGTTCTTTCATACCTTCAATTCCAAATGTTTCACTTTCGAATCCTAATGCAACAACTAAAATGTCATATTCAAATATACCATTAGATGTTTCAACTGTTTTAGCATCTTTATTGATTTTACTAACTTCTGCTTTTACAAAGTTTACTTTATTTCTATCAATTACATTTGTAATTGGATATAAAGCATCTTCGTAATTTAATGTTCCAGCTGAAGTTTCATGTAACCATGTAGCTTCATAGTGATAATCATTTTTGTTGATTAAAGTAACGTCAACATCTTGGTTTGAAACTAATTTTTGCAATTTAGTTACTGTTTGTAAGCCAGCGTAACCTGCCCCTAATACGAGAACTTTTTTACGTTCAAATCCCATTATTTTCACCTATACTTTCTAATATTTGTTTGACACTTATAGGAAAGTTGTGTCACTTTGTGTTTTTCATCACAAGTAATGATACTGCTATTTACATACAAGTACAATTGTATATTTTTATAAAGATAAATTCAAGTGTCACATGTTATTTCCTTAGCAATTCTCTGGCGTACCTGCAACGTCTTTTGTTTTAAATGAACTTCCACAACCGCAAGCTGCAATTGCATTAGGATTCTCAATAGAAAATCCACCGCCCATTAATGATGTTTTGAAGTCAATTGTTGTACCATTTAGTATCGGAGCATCATTCTTATCTACTATTACTTTAACACCAAAAAATTCTAGTGTTTCGTCGTTTTCAGCAGGTTCTTCTTCTGCAGACATACCATAAGATAGTCCTGTGCAACCGCCACCTTTAACAGATACTCTTAAATAACCATTTGGCATATCGTTACTTTTCATCATATCTTTAACTTCATAAGCTGCTGCTTCAGTTAATATAACTGTTGACATATTTATTCCTCCTAAAAAATCCAATTTTCTTCTATGTGACTATATATATTTTCTAGTAATTCTTCTGGTGTCTCTCCCTTAACCATATCTCCGTTAACTAGTGCATATAACCCTCTTGCACATGGTCCACAATTTTGTAGACAACCGTATTCCAATACATCTACTTCTGGATCATTGTCGAGCTTGTTAAACACTACATCAGCACCCTTGGCTAAGTTTGAAATACAAAATTCGACAATCGGATTCAATGTGTTCACCTACTCACTTTATATTCATTAAACTATTTTAACATTCATTGTAGTTTATGCCAAAAAAGATTATACTAAAAGTATACTTATATATTATAAAATATATACATACAAATTTGTAGAAATTTGATTTATGGACAAAGGAGAATAACGATGAAAAGCTTAGTATTATTAGGGGGCGGATATGGTAATATGCGTTTGATGAAAGAAATCCTTCCAAGCATTTTACCGTCCGATTATTCAATTACGCTGATTGATCGTATGCCATTTCATGGTTTAAAAACAGAATTCTACGCATTAGCAGCAGGTACAAAACCAGATAAAGATATTCGTGTTCAATTTCCTAAAGACAAAAAAATTAATACAGTATATGGGGAAATTACTGATATTGATTTAGATAATCAAATTGTTTCAGTTGGTGACTCACGTGTTGATTACGATGAACTTGTTATCGGCTTAGGATGTGAAGATAAATATCATAATGTACCTGGAGCAAAAGACTACACTTACAGTATTCAAACAGTACAAAATGCTCGTAAAACATATCAAGCAATATGTGACTTACCAAGTGATGCTACTGTCGGAATTGTTGGTGCGGGTTTAAGTGGTATCGAATTAGCTAGTGAATTACGTGAAAGCAGACAAGATATCAAGATTAAACTTTTTGATAGAGGTTCTAGAATTTTACCTGCATTTCCAGAAAAGTTAAGTAAATATGTAAAGAAATGGTTTGATAAACATAATGTAGAAGTTGTTCCTAATTCAAATATTACACAAGTTGAGCCTGGCCAATTATACAACAATGAAGACATTCATAATGTAGATTTAGTCGTTTGGACTGCCGGCATTCAACCAGTTGAAATCGTAAGAAATCTTCCAGTTGATACTAATGATGGTAGAAGAGTTATTGTAAACCAATATCATCAAATTCCAACTTATAAAAATGTATATATTGTAGGTGACTGTGCAGCATTGCCTCACGCACCAAGTGCTTATTTAGCAGAAATACAAGCAGATCAAATTGCTGAAGTTATGAAATTACAATGGACTGATAAACCTTTACCAGAAAAAATGCCCGAGTTAAAACCTCAAGGATTTGTAGGTTCACTTGGTGAGAAACAAGGCTTCGCTTATCTAATGGAACAAACAGTTACAGGACGATTAGCAAGAGTCATTAAATCAGGAGTACTCTGGTTATATAAATACCATAATGGATAATGATAAAAAGTAGCAGAAATATCTGCTACTTTTTTTATTGTTCAATGGCGACATGTTCATCAATAAATCTCGTGATATGCTTTAACTGAATAAAACCATCAGCAACATATTCATCATTTATTGTAACAAGTGGATAAAACAATTCATCTTCATTAATTCTTTCTATAAACTGAAGATCATGATCTGTTAAATTTTCAGTCTGTTTAAAAAAATCAATATAAGTGTATTCAAATTCTAAATCCGTATATTTTCTTCCTAAAATAGCTTGTAACCATTCATATGTGTCCTTCGATGATGGTGCATTAACACAACTCGCACATACAACATCTGCACCATAAACTACTATACTTGCTTTGGACATATAATCATACCCCCCTAGTTTGATGAATAGATTTTTTACCTTATATCTATTATAATAGATTAATAAGATTAATGTATCTAATAACACTTGATGAGAGGAGTATTTATATATATGACTACTGAACAACAAACAATGTTTGATCAAGTTAGTGATGTACTTGAGAAATTAAGACCATTCCTATTACGCGATGGTGGTGACTGTGAATTAGTAGATGTTGATGATGGTATCGTTAAACTACGATTACTCGGAGCTTGTGGTACATGTCCAAGTTCTACAATTACTCTAAAAGCTGGCATAGAACGTGCTTTACTAGAAGAAGTACCTGGCGTTGTAGAAGTAGAACAAGTTTTCTAATCACTTTCATTTTATTTATAAGTATTAAAAAAGCACCGTGCCATAAAGTTGGCACGGTGCTTTTTTTCTTTCTATTTATCAAGTTTGGCTCGTCTTGATAAATTCAGCCCGTCTATTTATCATGTTTGACTCATCTTGCAATATTCAGCCTCTCAATTTATCATGTTGACCTTGTCTTGCAATATTCAGCCTCTCTATTTATCATGTTTGCTTCGTCTTGCAATATTCAGACTCTCTATTTATCATGTTTGACTCATCTTGCAATATTCAGCCTTTCTATTTATCATGTTTGCCTCATCTTGCAATATTCAGACTCTCTATTTATCATGTTTGACTCATCTTGCAATATTCAGCCCGTTTATTTATCATGTTTGCCTCGTCTTGATAAATTCAGACTCTCTATTTATCATGTTTGCCTAGTCATGCAATATTCAGTCCGTCTATTTATCATGTTAGCCTCGTCTTACAATATTCAGCCCGTCCATTTTATCATGTTGGGCCCGTCTTGATAAATTCAAGACAGGTTGTCGACAGTCTGAAGCACCGTGCCATAAAGTTGGCACGGTGCTTTTTAATATTTCCTAGGTAATATTATTAATATTGTCGACTTACTTTATTATCATATTGTCCATTTATATGGTTAATCATTTGCTCGTTAATATAGACCCAACCTTTCCAACCTATATGAACTGCATCTGTAATGACATATGGTTCATATTCTTTATCGGTTATGTCATATACTTTCATATTATTTGATGTGAGCATTTTATTAATCTTTTGATATACTGCTTCTCTTTTCTCTCTATTAACATTAATATGATCATACCATTTTCCATTTGCTGGAATAACAACAAATAATGGATCTGTATTTACTTCTTTTAATGTGTCAATTAACAACTGTAAGTCATCGAATTCTTTAGACTGGTTATTGAACTCGTAATTTCTATTGTATCTTTTTCGTTGCTCTTTTAATAAATTCCAATATTGGTCATTCATTCCGAAATTATTAGTTGTAGAATGCTTTTCACCATATTGATTAGCATATAATCTCATTTCATCCCATTTCATATGACTAAAATGATGTTTAGAACTATTCGTTAAAGCGACTTTTTCTCTACCAAAAATAGACTTTAAAGCATCATGTTTTTCATGGATGTTATTTTCAAAATCATTCATAAAAGTTCCTTCATCATACTGATGATTTTTTTTACTTAATACAGAATTTAAATATGGATCTGATTTTAATTGTTTAAATTGAACTAATCTTTTTGCAAATCTGTCTTTTAATTCTGGACTCAAAGATTTAATTTTAAATAAATGATCCGCTTGTAATGGTGAAAATCTAGCGCTAAAGTTATCATTTGTTAAACCATGATCAGTAAACCACTGGGGTGAAATGATGATAGCTACTTTTTTTCCATTTAGATTGTGTGCTTGGCTGCCAACATTAATTGCATGGATTAAATCTGTAGAGCCACCTGTTCCAATTAAATATGGCTTTAATTTAGCATTTTTATCTTTCAAAATATGCGCTGGATGAAATATATCTTGTTTTTCCAATTCACTTGAGCCAAATATAGGATAATAATGTTTACTTAACAACATTTCCTCTTGAGAGTGCACGCCTTTTAGTACAGAATCATTTAAAGAAATTGCTTCTTTATTAATATTGTCTTGTTTAGATAAAGATGTAAGCCATTCAACTGGAATTAATAAAAATAAGCCAAATAAAATACCACTTAACAATAAAGGCAACAATAATTTTATTTTCATTGTAATTCCTTAAGTACTTTTATAATTTTATTCGGTGTTGCCCACTCATCTCTATCAAAATCCGTAATTGTAACATCAATGTCTAAATTATTTTGAATTTCTAACAACAAGCCTATAGTTGCAAATGAATCTATAAACCCTTCTTCAAAAATTTCGATATCAGGGTTTTCTTTTACGATATCATTTTCAGCAACTTCAGCTAATATATTTAATACTTTTTCTTCAAAATTCATAATATAACTCCCTTATTTAATGTATTAATTTTCCTGAGAATAATAAAAATCCAAATGCTACACTATGGAATGTAATTAATATTGCGATCACATTCATTAACTTATAATTAAGTTTTGGCGGATGCTTTTTGCGCCATTGTTCAAAATAACCATATGCAATAAATAAGAATGCGTGATATAAACCATAAAGAATATAATGTATTTCAATACCATGCCAAATTCCCATAATAAAGAAATTGATTAAAAATCCCAGGTTAGATATTAACAGCTTATCTTTTAGTAATTTTTCTTTGGATACCCAAAAAACAAACCTCATATATATACAATCTCTGAACCAAAAAGATAAACTCATATGCCATCTATTCCAAAATTCTTTAATATTTTTAGCTTTAAATGGCTTGTTAAAGTTAATTGGAGTTTGAATTCCGAATAAATAACTAAATGCTATAGCAAATAAACTGTATCCTGCAAAATCAAAAAACAGATAAAAACTATACCCGTACATGTAATAAAGATAATTTAAAAAGGTAGGATCTGTATCTATTGGCGTAACTTTAATTACATTTTCATTTATGTAATAAGCAATAATATACTTATATAAAAATCCCATAAACACCATATGTATAGCTTTTATAAGCATTCCATAATAAACATTGGGTTCAGGAATCTTTTCTTCATCCTTGATAAATCGCTTATATCTATCTATAGGACCTGAAGATATCGTTGGAAAGAATGTAATAAAATCAATTAGTTTCATTGTATTGATTGATTTTATTCTATTATCACGAATTTCCATAATGAGTTGAACACTTTTAAATGCAATATACGAAATACCTAGAAATCCTATAAATTCAATTAATTTATTACCGTGAACTGTTATTTGAAAATCCCCTAGCCAACTACTTTGTAATATTTTCACAATAATTAAAGGTAATATTGAAAGTACTATTGCAAAAGCATAATTTTTAAACTGGTTTGTTTTCTTTGCTATCGAAATATAAACTCTAATCAATACAACTTGATAACATATATATAGAGCAAAGAAAATAAATTGATAACTTAAAAATTTATTATCATATAAGTT
>NZ_RXWZ01000037.1 GCF_003970575.1 Mammaliicoccus fleurettii | reverse complement strand
TTGATATCTATTTTAATATTTCTAGTCATAATAAAACTCCCTGCTAAGTTTTCACTATTTAAGTGTTTACTTAACAGGGAGCATATCATTATGTCCTGGGTTTTCTATTTCTCATGATTAATTTTATCTACATTATTTATCAATTTTTGTAATAAGCTATTGAGTTGCTTTGTTTCTTCATCATTTAATTCAGATACATCTTGAATAAGTTGAGATGCTTGGTGTAAATGTTGTTTCATTTGTTTGCTTTTCTCTGTTAAATGAACAAATACTTCTCTTTGATCTAATTCAGAACGTTCACGTTTAATGAGGTCTAAATTTTCCATTCTTTTTAATAGAGGGGATACTGTTCCTGTATCTAAGGCTAAGTCAGTTACTAGCTTTTTGACATTGACTGGTTCGGTTTCCCATAAAACGGTTAGTACTAAATACTGTGGATAAGTAATGTTGTACTCTTTGAAAATTTTGTTTGAATAATAACGATTGACTTGTCGCTGTGCATTATACAAATTAAAACACAATTGGTTATGGATATTTAAATTATCCCCCATAATCTTTCCCCCAAACTACAAATACAATGGTTCATATTTTTATAAGCTTCCTATTCATTATATAATGAATAAATTTAGTTTGTAAATATGTTTAAAAATATGTGGATTAAATGTACTAATTATAAGGTGGAACAACGTATAAATTTGAAGTCTTTGTAGTTTATTAGGTTATATCATATAATTACAGAAAGGTGGTTTGAACATGAGTCAAAGAAATGAAAATAAAAACAAAATGGCTGTTACAATTTTGACGGGATTTTTAGGAAGTGGTAAAACAAGTTTACTTCAAAGGTTGATTTTAAAAGCGAAAGATTCTGGACAAAAAGTCGCAATTATTATGAATGAATTTGGTTCTTTTGATGTCGATAGTAAATTGTTAGGTGATGATGTTTCTACTCAAAGCTTATTAAATGGCTGTATATGTTGTTCATTAAAAGATGATATTGAAGTAGTCTTACATAATTTATATCATAAAGAGAATCCTGATTTAGTATTAATTGAAGCTACTGGAATTGCGCATCCTGTTGAGGTGGTAGATGCATGTCAAAATCCAACTTTAATTGATAAAGTTGAAATGCCCTCAATTATCGGCGTGATGGATGGTAAAAGATACTTAGAACGAACACGATATACTAAACAAACGAAACATTTAATGGAAGAACAAATGTTGTATTCGCATATTGTCGTTATAAATAAATCTGATGCGTTATCAGCAAATGAAAGAGAAGAACTAGAACAATCTTTGCTATCTTTTAAGCATCCACCTAAACTTCACTTTACGAATTACTCGAATATAGATGGAATTGAAATACCTGTGAATGAAGTGTTATCTATTGAAGGTAAACATAGTCATCATCACGGTATTCAGTCAATGAACTATACATTTAGTGGACCAATAGATATGCAATTATTAATTCAGTTTTTGAGACAGTTACCTGATTCTATACTTAGAATAAAGGGATTTCTTAAATTTGATGAAGAACCAGAACAAACCTATTTATTTCAATATGCATTTGGGGTTCCTCAATACGAACCAGAAATAATGAATATGCCTTTAACTATTGTCATAATAGGAGAAGAGCTAGATAAAGCGCATTTACGTAATAAATTAGATATGTTGAATTTTTCATAGGAGATGATGGGATGGAACGTATTCGTATAAATAAACATGTTAGTTATTCAAGAATTGTACATGGATTTTGGAGATTAAATGAATGGGGATATAGTAATCAGCAGTTGAATGATTTTTTACATGAAATTGTAGATAGAGGTATCACGACGATGGACCATGCAGATATTTATGGTAACTATACGTGTGAATCTTTATTTGGTGATGCACTAGCCCTAACACCGAATTTAAGAGAGAAACTTGAAATTGTTACTAAATGTGGCATTATTTTGCCGAATGAAAATAAACCTAAAAACACAGGACATCGATATGATCAAAGTTATGAACATATTATTGAATCGGTTGATCAATCTCTATTAAATCTAAAAACAGACTATATAGATACATTACTTATACATCGTCCATCACCATTAATGGACCCAGATGAAATGACAAGAGCAGTAATGCATCTAGTAGATCAAGGTAAAATTAAAGCATTTGGCGTTTCTAATTTTAAATGTAATCAATATGAGTTGTTAAATGAAAGTCTGAAAAAAGAAATGTCACATATCTCAGTGAATCAAGTAGAAGTATCACCATATCAACTAGAAAATATAGAAGATTGTACATTAAATAGAATGCTTCAACATGACGTTAAAGTGATGGCGTGGAGCCCATTAGCAGGTGGTAAAATATTTGATGCTAACGACGAAAAATCTAGACGCATATTAGAGGTTATACAACCATTAGCTTCCAAATATAATGTGAGTGTTAGTACAGTAGTATATAGTTGGTTATTAAAATTACCATCAAACGTAATGCCTATTGTAGGATCAAGCAAAATAGATAGAGTAGATGAAGCGGTTAAAGCAACTAAGTTACAACTAACTGACCAAGAATGGTTTGATATATACGTCGCTTCACGTGGAGAAGATATATTATAGTTTTTTATATAGAGGTTAGAGGTAGTGTAAGGGACAAAATTTCGAGAAATGTCCGTAAGAGGTAGTATCTAAGGAGCACAATTCAGAATTCTGCCACTAAGCGCAACCTAAGAACTGCAAATCGATTAGCTACTCACAATATAACGAAACAGGCTGGGACTTTTTAAAGTCTCAGCCTGTTTTTAATAGTTTTTATTATGTTGTTCATTAGCTTTGTTCACACAACTCAGAAGAAGTGTAATTAATTCCTGACCTCAGCAACAAATCTACTGCTATTTATTTTCTAATCTATTTAACGTAATTTCAGCTAGTGATTTGGCAGCTACGAGCATGCAATCTTCATTCACATCAAATTTAGGGTGATGATTCATATATGGCTCGGTTACGCCTTCTGGTTTGCTTCCTACGATATAAAATGATCCAGGGATTTTTTGTAAATAATAAGCAAAGTCTTCTGATCCTGTTACTTGAGGGATTTCAACTAATTGTTGGAAGTAATCTCCTTTGCTTTCTGATAAAATTTCAGCTACTTTTTCTGTTTGTTCTATATGGTTGTAAAGTACTGGATAACCATATTGATAATCTAGGTCATATTCGATATCAAATCCTACTGCTATGCTGTCTGCAATTTTTTTAATTTCTTGATACATTGTTTCTTCTAGTTCTGGATTTAAATATCTTGCTGTACCTTTAATTGTGACACTATCTTGAATAACGTTATAGCCTCCAGGTGCTTCAAATGCTCCGATTGTAACAACACCCATATCTAAAGGATCGATACGTCTTGATACGATTGTTTGAATAGCGTTTACAAAATTTGTTCCTGCTATTAAAGCATCATGTGTTTTATGTGGGCTGGCAGCATGACCGCCTAAACCATTGATAGTCAATTTGAATGTAGAACTTCCTGAGAAAGATGGTCCTTTATTATATCCAATAAATTCTGGTCCAGCTACTGGCACAATATGAATACCATAAACTTCATCTAAATCATCTAGTACACCTGATTCTACTATTGCCTTAGCGCCACCAGGAGGTTTTTCCTCAGCGTGTTGGTGAATTATTTTAACTGTGCCTGGTAATTCTTCTTTACTTTCAATTAATGCATCTGCAAGTCCCATTAAATATGCTGTATGTACATCATGTCCACAAGCGTGCATAACGCCTTCATTTTCTGATTTAAATGGAACGTCTGTTTCTTCTTCGATTGGTAAAGCATCGAAATCTGCTCTTAATCCAATTGTTTGTCCTTCGCGTCCGCCATTTATTTCAACGATGATTGCATATTCATCATCTAAAGGTTGAGTCACTTTAACGTCTTTGTCTTTATAAAATGATTTAATATAGTCAGCAGTTTGCACTTCTTCAAATGATAATTCTGGATGCTGGTGCAAATGTCTTCTAATTTCAATCATTTCACTTTCTTTATTTTCGATAAGTTTAAATAGCTTTTCTTTTAAATTATTCATGTTTTTCCTCCTAAAAATATACTAAAGAAGTATAACAGTAATCTTTTTCTGTATAAAATATTTGAACTTATAAATTTGAAAGAAATTTTTGATTGATTTTGAATGTTTATGATTGAATGTGATTGACATTTTAATGAAAACGTTTTATTATTTAAAATTGAACAGGGGAGATTGTATGTTAACGACTGAAAGACACCAATTAATTATAGATGAGATTAATCAACGGGAAACGGTTACACTGCAAGAACTTATTAATTTAACGCATTCAAGTACTTCTACGATTAGGAGAGACTTATCGCAACTTGAACAAAGAGGTTTACTTAAAAGAGTTCATGGTGGTGCTACTCAAATTGCGAAGCGTCATGAAGAAAGAAATATGACCGACAAGGAATTGCGATTTCAAGATGAAAAACAAGAAATTGCTCGTTTAGCAGCAAGTCTTATTGCTGATGGAGATACTATTTACTTAGATGCTGGAACAACTACTTTAGAAATGATTCCATTTATTACACAACAAGACATTATAGTAGTTACAAATGGTTTGACACATGTGAGACCATTATTAGAAAAAGGCATTCCAGTTTATATGACTGGTGGAGAAGTAAAATCAACTACATTTGCCAATATAGGCGTAAATGCAGTTAAATCACTTGAAAGATATCGTTTTGATAAAGCATTTATCGGTATGAATGGAATTGATTTACACTACGGATTATCAACACCAGATCCGAATGAATCTGAAATGAAAGAAAAGGCTATCCACTTAGCATCACAAGTGTATGTTCTACTTGATCATTCTAAATTTAATGAAGTCTCGTTTGCAGTAGTAACTTATGAAAAATCAATAGAACTACTGACTTCTGAAAAAGCAATTCAAACTATAAGTAATTTCGATCAATTTAAAGAAAAATATAATATTAATGGAGGATTATGATGATATACACAGTTACGTTTAATCCATCAATTGATTATGTGATGTGTACTAATCAATTTGAAGTTGGTGAATTGAACAGAGCGCATGAGACAAATAAATTTGCTGGTGGTAAAGGGATTAATGTATCTCGAGTTCTTAAAACGTTAAACGTCAATAACACAGCTACAGGATTTGTTGGAGGGTTCCCTGGAGAATTCATCAAAGATGCACTCGCTAAATCAGACATACTAACAGATTTCGTAGAAGTACAAGATGACACTAGAATAAATGTGAAGCTAAAATCTGGACTGGAAACAGAAATTAATGGACCTGGACCAAATATTGAACCAGAACATTATGAACAGTTTTTAACTAAAATGAGAAGAACAAATTCAGAAGATACTGTGATTATTGCTGGAAGTGTTCCGAGTACACTTGAAAAACCCGTTTACCAAGAAGTTGCAGAGGTACTTAAAGAAACCGGAGCAAATTTAATAGTAGACGCTGAAAAAGATTTAATGAAATCTATTCTTGCTTATAAACCTAAATTTGTGAAACCTAACAAGACAGAATTAGAAGAAATATTTGATAAGCAAATAGATACGGACCAAGAAGTTATAGAATGTGCTCAGTCATTATTAAAAGAAGGTGCACAAGCTGTGATTGTATCACTTGGTGGAGAAGGTGCTATTTATGTAGATAATAATACAAAATTAAAAGCAATTGTTCCAAATGGACAAGTGGTCAATACTGTCGGGTCTGGAGATAGCACTGTGGCAGGTATGGTAGCTGGATTAGAGACAGGTAAAGATATAGAATCAGCTTTTAAATTAGCAGTAAGTTGTGGAACGGCAACAGCTTTCAATGCTGATTTAGCAGAATATCAAGATATAGAAAAAATAACTTCAGAAGTGGTTATTAAACATATTTAAAATAAGGAGGTCATTAAAATGAGAATTACTGAACTATTGACTAAAGAAACGATAGCAATGGATTTATCAGCTACTAGTAAAGATCAAGTAATAGATGAACTTGTTACACAGTTAAATAAAGCAGGTAAATTAAGTGACGAAGCTACTTTTAAAGAAGCAATTCATAGTAGAGAATCACAAAGTACGACTGGTATTGGTGAAGGTATAGCAATTCCTCATGCAAAAACAGATGCTGTTCAATCAGCAGCTATTGCATTCGGTAAATCGATTGATGGTGTTGATTATCAATCTTTAGATATGCAACCAGCACACTTATTCTTTATGATTGCAGCTCCTGCAGGTGGTGCTCAAACGCATTTAGATGCATTAGCAAAACTTTCTGGAATTTTAATGGACGAAGATGTAAGAGCAGAATTATTACAAGCGAAAAATGAAGAAGAAGTATTAAACATTATTAACAAGCATGATGACGAAGCAACGGACGAACAATCAGAAGAACCAGCTGTTGCATCTAATGGAACAGCTTCTCAAGAAGAAGGATTAGTGCTAGCTGTAACTGCATGTCCTACAGGAATTGCACATACTTATATGGCTGCAGATTCTTTGAAAAATCAAGCTAAAAAAATGGGCGTTCCTATTAAAGTAGAAACAAATGGTTCAGGTGGTATTAAGAATCATTTAACAGACGAAGAAATTGAAAAAGCTTCAGGTATTATTGTAGCTGCAGATGTACATGTTGAAACAGCTCGTTTCGATGGTAAGAATGTTGTGCAAGTTCCAGTAGCTGATGGTATTAAACGACCAGAAGAACTTATAAATATGGCACAAGATACTTCACGTAAACCATTTGTTGCAAAAGGTGGAAAACAAAGTAGTTCTACAAGCAATGAAAAGCAAAGTGTATCTAAAACAATTTATAAACACTTAATGAATGGTGTTTCTAATATGTTACCACTTGTAATTTCTGGTGGTATATTAATGGCAATTGTATTTTTATTTGGAGAGAATTCATTTGATCCTAAGAGTGATCAATACAATGAATTCGCTGCAAATTTATGGGCTATTGGTAGTGAAAGTGCATTCCAATTAATTGTACCTATATTAGCTGGTTTTATCGCTCGAAGTATTGCTGATAAACCAGGATTCGCATCTGGTCTTGTCGGTGGTATGTTAGCAGTAGCCGGTGGTTCAGGATTCTTAGGTGGTATTATTGCAGGTTTCCTTGCAGGTTATTTAACTGAAGGTGTTAAATATGCATTTAAAAATCTACCTCAAATGTTTGAAGGTTTAAAACCAACTTTAATTTATCCAATCTTATCAGTTTCATTAACTGGACTATTAATGGTGTATGTTATAAATCCACCAACATCTTGGTTGAATAATTTATTATTAGATGGATTAAACAATTTATCAGGCTCAAATATAGTGTTACTTGGCTTAGTATTAGGTGCCATGATGGCAATTGATATGGGTGGACCATTTAACAAAGCAGCTTATGTATTTGCTACAGCAGCCTTAACAGAAGGTAATGCAGCTGCGATAACAGCAGCTATGGTTGGTGGTATGATTCCACCAATCGCTATCGCAACAGCTATGCTTATCTTCAGAAGAAAATTTACAAAAGCACAAAAAGGTTCAATCATTCCAAACTATGTAATGGGATTATCCTTTATAACTGAAGGTGCCATTCCATTCGCAGCAGCAGATCCATTACGTGTAATACCATCAATGATGGTAGGTTCAGGAATCGGTGGTGCAATTGCTTTAGGATTAGGTTCAAGTATTCAAGCACCACACGGAGGAATATTTGTAATATTTGCAACTGACTTTGGACACGTACTACAAACATTATTAGCAGTAGTAATTGGAGCATTAGTAGCTGCCATAATGTACGGATTACTTAAACCAAAATTAACTCAAGAACAATTAGAAATGGTTGAAGAAGTAGAATAATAAAATCAAAAAAGAGCAGAAATTCATTGTAAAAATGAAATTCTGCTCTTTTTTTTATAAGAACCATTCACACTTCTTCCAACTTGTGTGAATATAGATACCTATGCTTACACTTCTTCTGACTAGTGTGAACATAGATGCCCATACTTACACTTTTTCTGATTTGTGTGAATATAGATGCCCATGCTTACACTTCTTTCGACTAGTGTGAATATAGATACCCATGCTTACACTTCTTCTGACTTGTGTGAATATAGATACCTATGCTTACACTTCTTTTGACTAGTGTGAATATAGATACCCATGCTTACACTTCTCCCAACTAGTGTGAATATAGGTGGTCTATAAATAATTTTGTATTGTAAACATGCAAATACATTCGTCTCAGTCAAAAGTATGATACTAAAATAACGTGTTTAAAATTGAATTCTCAGGGAATATTTTATATGATTAATTTAAAATATTCTCATTTAAGTAGAATATGGTAAATATAAGGAAAGAGCGAAAAATGTTATATTACAAGACGATAATAAAATCAAATGAATCAGAGTGGGTTACATTATTACATGGAGCAGGTGGTAGTTCTTCGATTTGGTTTAAGCAGATGAGATATTATAGAAAGCATTTTAATATTTTATTAGTTGATTTGAGAGGCCATGGAAAATCTGCAAATAAAGAATGGAAGAAAAATGATTCTTTTAAACATCTGGCGAAAGAAGTTGTAGATGTATTAGATTATTTAAAAATTGATAAAACTCATATTATTGGTATGAGTCTAGGTACAATAGTTGGTCAAGCAATGGCTGAATCTTATCCAGAAAGAATTTCAACTTTAGTGTTAGGTGGAGCCATTATAAATGTGAATTTAAGAACAAAATTTTTACTTGCTGTAGGACGTACAATAATGAATTTTGTACCTTACATGTTACTTTATAAACTTTTTGCTTACATTATTATGCCGAAAAAAGCACATGAAGAATCAAGATTAAGGTTTGTGAACGAAGCTAAAAAAGTATCTCAAAAACATTTTATTAAATGGGTTAAGCTGACAAAACTAGTGAATCCATATTTAGCCCATTTACAAGTTGCTACGAGAGACATTCCAACTTTATTTATAATGGGTGAGGAAGATTATTTATTTATGCCACCAGTTGAGAAACTAGTTAAAGAGAATGAAAATTTTTCTTTAGAAATAATAGAAGAAGCTGGTCATGTGTGTAATATTGATCAGCCTGAAGCTTTTAACCAAATAAGTTCTGAATTTATAATGAAGCATTTAGCAAAGCCTATTCTTTTATAGATTATTTAAATTGAGATTAAATTGTGATATACTGGAAATAATATGCTAATATCGGGGGAGGTGACACTCAATGGGAAGGATTTAGTTTTAAATTCATATTTTATTATAAAACCTATAGAAAAACGTAATAAAAAGGTGACCATAGTGTCACCGCAAAATATTTGGAGGTGAATCCCTAGAAATAGGGAACTAATTGGAAATTTCGACCATAATGAACTTTATTGTATTCTTTATATTAATTGCATTTACAATGGTATTTGTAGGATCTGAATTCGCACTTGTTAAAGTACGTATGACTAGAATTGAACAGTTGATATCTGAAGGTAGTAAAACAGCTAAAATTGTTCACAAGATGGTAAAAGAACTAGATTATTATTTATCTGCATGTCAACTTGGTATTACAGTTACATCACTTGGATTAGGTTGGATTGGTGAACCAACATTTGAAGTACTTATTCATCCAGTACTAGATTTCTTTAGTTTACCAGATGCATTAACAACAACTTTTTCCATCGTAATCAGTTTCTTAATTGTTACATTTATTCATGTTGTAGTTGGTGAATTAGCGCCTAAAACGGTTGCTTTACAACAAGCAGAAAGATTAACACTAGTTTTTGGTAGACCGCTATATTACTTTGGTGTTGTTATGAAACCTTTAATTTGGTCTATGAATGGAACAGCACGTATTTTAGTAAGAGCAATAGGTATTCAACCTACTAACGAAGAACAGGCAATGTCAGAAGAAGAACTAAAGCTTATCATGACTCAAAGCTATCAAAGTGGTGAAATTAACCATACAGAATTAGCTTATATGCAAAATATTTTCTCATTCGATGAAAGATTAGCCAAAGATATCATGGTACCTAGAACGCAAATGGTTACTTTAACTGAACCATTTAATATCGAAGAATTATTAGAAATTATAAACGAACATCATTATACACGTTATCCAATTTCTGAAGATGGCGATAAAGACCATATTAAAGGCTTTATTAACGTTAAAGAATTTTTAACAGAATATGCTTCTGGTAACTCAATTAAAATTAATAGCTATATACATGATTTACCACTTATTCACGAAGTTACGAGAATCAGTGATGCATTAGTGAAAATGCAGAAAGATCATGTCCATATGGCATTAGTAATCGATGAGTACGGTGGCACTGCTGGTGTCATTACTATGGAAGATATTCTAGAAGAAATTGTTGGGGAAATACGAGACGAATTTGATGATGATGAGGTAAATGACATCATTAAGACTGGCGAAGATACTTACCAAATTAATGGTCGTGTAACTTTATCAGAACTTGAAGAAAAGTTCGGAATTGAATTTGAAGATTCAGATGATATAGATACTATCGGTGGATGGTTACAAGCACTTAAACCAGAAATTGAAAAAGATGATTACGTAGACACTGAATATGACAAATGGGTTGTAATTGATGTTGAGAATCACCAAATTAAAACGGTAGCATTACACAAAGAATTCATGAAAGAACGTAGAAGTATTTTTGATGACGATGAAGAAGATGAAGATTAAAAAATAGTTTAATTATCAAGCAGTAGAAATCCATAATAATTGGACTTCTACTGCTTATTTTAATTAAATACAAACGTGTCTTTTTTGTCTTAACGATGCGCATCATGTAAAATAGAAATCATAGTAGATTGTTTGAGAGAGGAACACATGTGTATGAGAATTAATAAATATTTAAGTGAAGCAGGCGTTTGTTCAAGGCGTGGTGCAGATAAATGGATAAGTGCTAATCGTGTAAAGATCAATGATGAGTTGGCAACCTTAGGATCAAAAGTAGAAGAATTCGATATTGTTAAGGTCGATAATGAAATCTTAACGATTGATAAAGGCTATGTTTATATCGCATTAAATAAACCTCGTGGTATTACATCCACTACAGAACGACATATTAAAGGTAACGTTGTTGACTATGTGAATCATCAAGAAAGAATTTTTCATATTGGTAGACTTGATAAAGATTCTGAAGGGCTGCTGTTGCTTACGAGTGATGGAGATATCGTAAATGAAATATTACGTGCTGAGAACAATCATGAAAAAGAATATGTCGTTTCAGTAGATAAACCAATCACTAAAGATTTCGTTAAACAAATGTCTGAAGGGGTAGAAATATTAGAGCAGAAGACGCTTCCAGCCAAAATAGAGCAACTAAATGATAGAACATTTAAAATTATTTTAACACAAGGATTAAATCGTCAAATTAGACGTATGTGTGAGGCTTTAGGATATGAAGTTAAAAAATTAAAAAGAATACGAATTATGAATATTAAACTTGAAGGAATTAAATATGGTGAATGGAGAGATTTAACAAAAGAAGAATTTGAAGAACTAACGCAGTCACTTTCCTATAAACCAAAAAGAGAGCGAATGATATCTAAATAAAGGGGTTATTAAAATGGTCAAATTAAATAATGATGTAAATATTCCAGAATTAGGATTAGGTATTTATAAAATAGATGAAGCAGATGTTGAGAGAGTATTGAATACGGCAATTGAAGCAGGTTATAGAGCAATCGATACTGCTTGGTTCTATAAAAACGAAAAAGCATTAGGTCAAGCATTAAATGAAATTAATATAGACCGTGAAGAACTTTTTATAACGACTAAATTATGGAATGATTTTCAAGGATATGAAGAAACAATTAAAGCTTTTAATGACTCTTTAGAATCGTTACAACTAACATATATAGATATGTATTTAATTCATTGGCCGTGTCCAGAAGATGAATTGTTCATTGAAACATACAAAGCGATGGAGCAATTGTATAAAGAAGGCAAAATTAAAGCTATAGGTGTATGTAATTTTAAAGAGCATCACTTAGAAAAATTATTAGCCGAAACAGAAATCGTACCTGCAGTAAATCAAGTAGAATTCCATCCAATATTTAATCAAAAGGATTTACAAGCATATTGCGAAAGTAAAGGTATTAAAATTACAGCGTGGAGTCCGTTAATGAGAGGAGGAGAATGGCTCAATAACCCAGTATTGAAAGAAATAGCAGACAAATATAATAAAACTGCAGCACAAGTCATCATTAAATGGCACTTACAACAAGGCAGAATCGTTATTCCAAAATCACAAAATGACCAAAGAATTATAGAAAACTTTGATGTATTTAACTTTGAATTAACTGAAGAAGATTTAGCTGAAATTGATAGTTTTCATACAAACGAAAGACAATTTAGAGATCCTGATGAAGTTAAAATTGGAGATATGAAATAATATAAAAAACTTTCACATATTTGTTTGAATTAAGATGTATTTCATATATATCTTTTAGTAGAATAAATGTGTGGAGGTGTTTTTTTTGTTTAAATTTAAGAAACCAAATCAACATGGCGTTTGGTCAATGATTATATTGCCCATCGCATTCGGTATAGCAGTAAGCGGTTTTACATTTTTACATATATTTTTATATTTGGGCGTATTAGCAGCTTATTTCATGAGTGATCAAGTGTTTTTCTATTTAAAGAAAAGAAAAAAAGAAATTGGCTACATCTATACAGCGAGTTTATTTGGAATAATAGTACTTATATCATTTATACCTATAGTACTTTATAAATTTGAAACATTTTGGATATTTTTATTAATGATTCCATTATCGTTAATCAATGCATTTTTCGCTAAAAAGAAAAACGAGAGAGCATTTACAAATGATTTAATAGCTGTCATTATCTTTTGTTTGTTTGGCGTAATAAGTGTATTACTAAATACAGCATTATCTAATATTAATGCTTGGTTACCTGTATTTATATTGAGCTTTATGTATTTCTTTGGAACAATCTTATATGTAAAAACAATGATAAGAGAGAAAAAATCAATTAAATATAAATGGAGTTCATGGATTTATCATTTATGTATCGTAGTTATAGGATTACTAGTAAACCCTTTAATAATGATAATGTATTTACCT
>NZ_RXWZ01000036.1 GCF_003970575.1 Mammaliicoccus fleurettii | reverse complement strand
ACGTTCCGCGAGAGTAGGACGTTGCCGGGCAAATATTTATAAATGGATGCGATGAGCCGCACTCGAGACCTGTTAGGTCTCTTTTTTTTGTTTAAAAATTCTAGGAGGGAGATAATAAAATGAAAAAGTATTTTGAAGTTATGTTTAAAGTAGATAAGAAGAAATTAGGAACCAAAAAAGCCATTTTGCAAGCTATTATTGTGTTTATTATTTTAGCAAGCAGTGTGCTTTTTGGGAGATTTGATCTTGGTCTAACAGCAGTGTTAGGATCCTTTAGTAATATTTATGTATTTAATGGTTCTTATCCCTCTAGAATAAGAAAAGTTATTGTTGTTTCGATTATGTTAAGTGTTTGTTTAATGTTAGGTACATTAACTATTACTATTCCGTTTTTATATGCATTAATTTTAGGCTTAATTGGTATGATTGCTCACTTTATTTTAAAAGCATTTCAAATACCAGGACCATCTTCAGTGTTCTTTGTTTTGACATATAGTGTTGCTTCAATTATGCCTATTATGCCAGAAGATTTTCTTAATAGAGGTTTACTTGTATTATGTGGGGGACTTGTAAGTACTCTAGTTATTATAGTTGATGCTATTTTTAATCATAAGAAGCCTGAAATAGAAAGTGTATTAAATATTTATAAAAATCTAGCATATTTAACTAAAAATTTTAATGGTAAGACATTTGATGATGCTCGAAGTGACACATTGAGTTCTATACATTACGCAACTAATACATTAACAACAGCTAATGCGTTTTGGAATAAAAATAAAGACTATAATCGCTTGTTGCAGTTAAAAGGTAGAGCTGAAGCAATGTGGTCTAGTTGTTTAGAATTATCATCTAAAGGTTATGAGGTTTTGCCGGTTGAAATAAGCGAATCTTTAGAATACATTTGTAACAGAATTGAAGGAAAGAATACATTGGAATACAGCTCAATTGTTTATGATGGAGATGACGTTTACTTAAGTGAGTTGGCTGATTTGATAAATAATACAGTTAAGATGCTAAACGAATCTGATTTGCAGATAGATAAACAAATTAATTATAAAAAACCTATGTATTCAAGAATTATTCAAGAAAATTTATCTAAAGATTCTCTAGTACTTATGTCATCAATGCAATACGGCATTATACTATTTACTTCAGTAATCATAGCATTTGGTTTAGGCTTTGAAAGAGCTTATTGGATACCAATTTCTTGTTGTTCAGTGTTGTTAGGGTCATCTTCTTTATCAACTATACAAAGAGCACTTCAAAGAACTGTAGGTACAATTTTAGGAATGCTTGGTGCAGTTATAATCTTAGCCTTTGAACCAAATGCATGGACAATCGTTATATTAATGACAATATTAATGGCCACAGCTGAATTGTTAATCGCATTTAATTATACGTTCGCTATAATGTTCATTACACCAAATGTACTATTAATGTCAGCAGCAATAACAAATCAATTTGATACGTATTTAGTTGTCCCAAGAATTACAGATGTTATTATCGGGTCAGCTATAGGTTTAATAGGTGTATTAATAGTAGGAAGAAATCATGCTTCTAAAAAATTACCTAAATCAATAAATAACACTTTAAGATTACAAGCAGATATATTACACACTCTATTTTCATCAAATAAATATCATGATAATATTGTAGGTTCAACGATTATTACAGAAATGCATACAGAAATCATGAATACTAAAGCGATGTATCAAGCTGCTTTAAATGAAATGGATAACGACATAAAAAAATAGAATATGTATATCCAATCATATTTACTGTAGAACAATTAGCATTTACATTAGAAAGAGCATTTGAGCACGGTAATATTAGTACTTTATCAGATAGAGATATAGGACTTTACTTAACTACTTATGAAAACATATGTAAAAAGGTATTATTTGATACAAGTTATAAACCAATTGAATTGCCATATTTAAAGGAATTCACTAGTATTCGAGCTGAACTAATGAAATTACAAAGTTTAAGTAGCGATAAATCATAAGAGGATGAGACAATTAATTTGTCCCATCCTCTTAATTTACGTTAAACAAGTGATTAATGCATTAATATGATCTTTTGCATCCTCGATATTTATGCCTCCGAAACCTAATACAAAGTTCGGTGTGTTATCTGTTTTTTTGAAATGATAGTGAGAGAGGGGTTTGATATCTATATCAAAGTCTTTTGTTTTATTGATACATTCTTCTAATGTTAATCCATTTATGACAGTTAAAATAAAATGCATGCCGGTCATCTCTCCTGAGATAACAAAAGTTTCTGGATGTTGTCTCAGTTCTTCCAAAATAATGTCTCTTTTATTTCTATATATTTTCCTCATGCGATTAAGATGTCTCTCAAAGTGTCCTTCGTTCATAAACTTACTTAATATATATTGAATATGTCTTGGTACAGTACCACCTTCTATATTCGTTTTCTTTTGATATACTGATATCAAACTTTTAGGAAGAACGGCATATGCTACACGTAAAGAAGGTGTGATTGATTTAGAGAAAGTACTAACATAAATTACACTGTCTGAATTATCTAAACTTTGAAGTGCTGGTATGGGTCTTCCACTATATCTGAATTCTGAGTCATAGTCATCTTCAATTATGTATCGATTGGATTTCTCTGACGCCCATTTTATGAGTTGTGTTCGTCTTTTTAAATCCATTATCACACCAGTTGGAAATTGGTGACTTGGTGTAATGTAGACAACATCATAATCGATCTTCTTAATTTGTTCTATATCTATTCCATTCTCAGTAACAGGTATAAATTCAAATGGAACGTGTTTTCTTTTAAGCAAATTTCTTACTTGTTTATAGAGAGGATCTTCTATCATATATTTAGAGTCTGAAATAATATCAGTGATGATAGATAATAATTGCTCGGTAGATGACCCTACAATAATTTGTTGTGGTGAACAATTTACACCTCGACTATGGAATATATAATGCCCAATTTCTTTTCTTAAATTAATATCTCCTTGTTTATGACCACTGTCTAAAAGATGAATTTGTTGTTCATCGAATGCTTCTTTCGCATATTTTCTAAAAAGATCATTTGGAAAGTGCACTTTATCTATTGCACCTAGTTTAAAACTATATTGATAGCTTATTTCATCTTGCACGTTTTCGTCAGGGACTTTAGATTTATAAGTTACAGGCAAGTTTACAATATCATTTATATAATAGCCTGATCGATTTTTACTGTAAATATAACCTTCATCGCTTAGAAGTTGATATGCATGTTCAATGGTTGTTTGACTAACAGACAAATAGTTACTTAGTTGTCTTTTTGAAGGTAGTTTTTCATCACGTCTCATCACATCATTTATGATATTTTGTTTAATATTTTCATAAAGTTGTTGGTAAATTGGAAGAGAAATATTTCTATTAATATTAAACATAAGCATTTCCATTTTGTTAACCTCAAATCTGACCACTGATTTTTTGATAAATCTGACTCTTTTACCAGTTCAGAATTTAGTATAACCTACTAATAAGCGATTTAAAAGGAGGAATTTTTAAGATGTCAAAGATTACTGGTTCAGATAAAGTTAAAAGAGGTATGGCAGAAATGCAAAAAGGTGGCGTGATCATGGATGTGGTGAACGCTGAACAAGCTAAATTAGCTGAAGAAGCTGGTGCTGTTGCTGTAATGGCATTAGAACGAGTTCCATCTGATATTAGAGCTGCTGGTGGCGTAGCAAGAATGGCTGATCCACGTATAGTAGAAGAAGTAATGAATGCAGTTTCAATTCCCGTTATGGCAAAAGGTAGAATCGGTCATATAACAGAAGCACGCGTTCTAGAATCAATGGGCGTGGATTACATAGATGAGTCAGAAGTGTTAACACCTGCTGACGAAGAGTATCACTTAAAAAAAGATGATTTTACAGTACCATTTGTATGTGGTTGCCGTAACTTAGGTGAAGCTGCTCGTAGAATTGGTGAAGGTGCAGCAATGTTACGTACGAAAGGTGAACCGGGTACAGGTAATATTGTAGAAGCTGTTCGTCATATGAGACAAGTTAAATCTGAAGTGCGCAAATTAGTGGTCATGAGTGATGATGAGATTATGACTGAAGCGAAAAATATTGGTGCACCATATGAAATCTTAAAAGAAATTAAAGACTTAGGTCGTCTACCAGTTGTAAACTTTGCTGCAGGAGGCGTTGCAACACCAGCTGATGCGGCATTAATGATGGAGCTTGGAGCTGATGGTGTATTCGTAGGTTCAGGTATTTTTAAATCAGAAGCACCTGAAAAATTTGCAAAAGCTATCGTTCAAGCAACTACACATTATCAAGATTATAAATTGATTGCTGAACTATCAAAAGAATTAGGGCCAGCTATGAAAGGTTTAGATATCAATCAATTATCATTAGAAGAACGTATGCAAGAGCGTGGATGGTAATATGAGAATAGGTGTTTTAGGCTTACAAGGTGCAGTAAGAGAGCATATTAAGCATATAGAACAAGCTGGACATGAAGGTATTATAATTAAGACTGTAAACCAATTAAATGAAATAGATGGTCTTGTATTACCAGGTGGAGAATCAACGACTATGCGAAGATTAATGGATTTATATCATTTCACTGAAACACTCAGGAATAGTGACTTACCAATGTATGGTACATGTGCAGGACTTATACTGTTAGCGAAGGAAGTAGTAGGTCAGGAAAGTCATTTGAATAAATTAAATGTAGTTGTTGAAAGAAATTCCTTTGGTAGACAGGTGGATAGCTTTGAACAGAAATTAGATGTAGAAGGTATAGAAGAAGCGGTTAATGCTGTATTTATACGTGCTCCTCATATACAATCAGCTCGTGAAGGAGTAGAAGTATTATCTACAGTTGAAGATAGAATTGTAGCCGTCAGACAAAATCAATACTTAGGTATATCTTTCCACCCAGAACTTACAGATGATTATAAGATTATGAAATATTTCATAGAAGAAATTGTTGAACAGTATCAAGTAAAACAACCACATTAAAATAAAAATCATTTTGGCATTTTTTTTGCGCACGCTTTCCGCGGGCATGTTCTCAGCCTGTAGTCTTCGAACCATACCCCTAGGCAAGCATGCACGAACAAAATCGTAAACTCCATAAAAAAATAAGCATATCACTGTAAACTTTAAAAAATCAGTTCAGTGATATGCTTATTTATTTTGTGTTGGGATTTATGACCCAACACCCTTACTTTATTATAAGAAGAATCCAGCGATTGTTGCTGATAAGAATGATACAAGCGTAGCACCGTATAATAATTTTATACCAAAGCGTGCAACGTTATCCCCTTGTTTATCATTTAATGATTTTACAGCACCAGCGATGATACCAATTGATCCAAAGTTTGCGAATGAAACTAAGAATACAGAAATGATACCATTTGCTCTTTCAGAAATATCTGCCTCAGGTAAAATACCCATTGCTACGAATTCGTTTGAAAGAACTTTTGTTGCCATGATACTACCAGATTGTACAGCATCTGCCCATGGAATACCTGCTAAGAAAGCAAATGGTGCAAATACAAATCCAATTAAAGTTTGGAAGTCCCAAGAAACTGAACCACCAGAAACAAATGAGAAGATATTAGATGTAACACCATTTAAAAGACCAATTAATGCTACATAACCGATTAACATAGCTGCAACGATAACAGCTACTTTGAAACCGTCTAAAATATATTCTCCTAACATTTCGAAGAATGACTGTTTTTCTTCTGATTCTTGAATCATAATGTCATCTTCTTTAGGATCTACTGTATATGGATTAATGATTGAAGCCATAATAAATCCACCAAATAAGTTTAATACAATTGCTGTTACAACATATCTTGGTTCAACCATTGTAAAGTACGCTCCGATAATGGATGCAGAAACTGTTGACATAGCTGAAGCAGTTAATGTGTACATACGATGTTTAGGAATTAAAGGAAGTTGTTTCTTAATTGAAATAAACACTTCTGATTGACCTAAAATCGCAGATGCAACTGCATTATATGATTCTAATTTTCCCATACCATTTATTTTAGAAATAACTAATCCTAAATATTTAATGATAAGCGGTAATACTTTAATATATTGTAAGATACCAATAAGTGCTGAAACAAATACGATTGGCATCAATACATTAAGGAAATAAACTGAAACAGGTTTGTCGGACTTTGGATCAATATTTGCCATACCGTCAAACACAAAATTTATCCCTTCCATAGCTTTTGCTATGATATAACTAAATCCATTCGAAATGCCACCTATGATAGTTAATCCACCTGTTGTTTTTAATAATAAGAAAGCAAATATAAACTGGATTACAATCATTAATCCTATATACTGCCATCTGACACGCATTTTATCTGAACTTACTATCCATGCTAGAAATAGGAATAATAAGATACCGATAATCCCGATAATATAATGCATAATTGACACACCTTTCCCCTGAAATTCTCTCTTTGATAACCTACTTTACATGATAACTCATTTCTTTTGAAAGCGGTATATTTTTTTGAATATTTTTAGAGAAACAAATTAATTGAAATAATAAAGTACAAAACATATAATATAGTCAAAGAAGGTCAAAAGAGGTGATGATTAATGCACAATATGTCGGATATCATTGAGCAATACTTAAAGCAATTGCTGGAAGAGGCTCAAGGTGATGTCGTTGAAATAAAACGTGCGCATATTGCTGAAAAGTTTGATTGTGTGCCTTCCCAGTTAAACTATGTTATAAAAACAAGATTTACTAATGAGCACGGTTACGCTATTGAAAGTAAAAGAGGCGGTGGAGGTTATATTCGTATTTCAAAAGTCGAGACGAATAATCAATCAGCATTTATTAGACATTTAATAGATTTGACAGGTGATCAAATATCACAAGCAAATGCATTTAGAATCGTTGACGGATTATTTCAAAATGACTTAATTACGGATAGAGAGAAAAAAATGATTGTTCAAACGCTTCATAGAGATACATTACAAATAGAAATACCATATAGAGACATCATTCGAGCAAATATATTGAAACGTATACTTGCCGTTATACATTATAGTTAAAAAGGAGTGACAGTATGCTTTGTGAAATTTGTGGTAAAGAAGAAGCAACAATTCAATTAACATCGGCTGGTAAGAAACATAAAACTGAACAGTGGATTTGTAAAAACTGTGCTTCAGAACATTTTTATTTCCAAGATGATCAAATGAATGACCAAAATTTAGATCAGGAATTTGTAGTGAATCAATTTTTACAATATCTTGTAGGGAAGCACGGTATTAACTTTAAACAAGTTCAACCACAAGAAGAAAAGCACTGTCCTACTTGTGGTATGACGTTAACTGATATTGCTAAAGTAGGTAAGTTCGGTTGTCATGACTGTTATGAAACATTTAAAGATGATGTACCTCAAATTATTAGAAGAGTTCAAGCAGGAAGTGGTGAACATACAGGTAAAATACCTGTTTCATCAAGAAGTAAAATTCAACTTAAGCAACAAATAGCTGAAAAAGAAAAAATCTTACAAGGTCTAATTGAAGAACAAGCTTTTGAAGATGCTGCTATTGTGAGAGATGAAATTAAAGCTTTGAAAGCAGAAGGTGAGGTCAAGTAGATGGAAGAACATGTTAATGAACATATTAGCGATTGGATGAAAGGTACAGACGATACGCCAATTGTAATGAGTTCCAGAATAAGACTTGCTCGAAACCTTCAAGACGAAGTTCATCCGCTCAAATATGAAGATGACGAAACAGGAAATCATGTAATTGATAAAGTTAGTAAGGCATTATCAAATTTAAAACTTACAAAGTTATCTGATTTAAGTGAACTTGAGCAAAGTAAGTTAGTATTTAAGCATTTAATTAGCCCAGCACTTATGAAACAGAAATTTGGTGCAGTATTATTAAATGAAGATGAATCAACAAGTGTCATGATTAATGAAGAAGACCATGTAAGGATACAAGTAATGGGCAATAATCTTGTGTTAAATGAGCTTTATGACACAGCATCTAAATTAGATGATGAGTTAGACAAACATTTAACTATTTCATATGATGAGCAACATGGATTCTTAACAACATGTCCAACTAACATTGGGACAGGCTTAAGAGCAAGTGTAATGTTGCATTTACCAGGACTCAGCATTATGAAACGTATGAAAAGAATTGGCCAAGCAATAAATCGATTTGGTTATACAATTAGGGGTATATATGGAGAAGGAACTGGTGCCTTAGGTCATGTATATCAAATATCAAATCAATTAACACTTGGTAAGACTGAGGAAGAAATCATTGAAGATTTAACACAAATTGTTGAACAGATTATTAGCGAGGAAGAACAAATTCGACAAAGACTTGATAGATTTAACTATATGGAAACGAAAGATAGAGTACATCGTGCCAAAGGTATCTTAAAGTCAGCTCGGTTAATATCTGTTGAAGAAGCATCACTTAGGTTAAGTGAAATGAAACTTGGTATCGATTTAGGTCATATCGAGAGCAATAACTTTAATTTTGATAATTTAATGGTTACAATACAAACACCATTCTTTGAAGGTGAAGACTCGAAACAATCAATAGATGAAAAGCGAGCAACCTTTTTAAGAGAACACATATAAAAAAATAGGAGGTTAGTTTATGCTATTTGGTAGATTAACAGAACGTGCACAACGCGTATTAGCACATGCACAAGAAGAAGCAATGAGATTGAATCATTCAAATATAGGAACAGAACATTTATTATTAGGCTTAATGAAAGAACCAGAAGGCATTGCAGCTAAAGTATTAGATGCATTTGGAATTACTGAAGAAAAAGTAACTAAAGAAGTTGAAAATTTAATTGGTCAAGGACAAGAGCAAGTAGGTGCTATTCATTATACACCTAGAGCTAAAAAAGTAATCGAATTGTCTATGGATGAAGCAAGAAAGCTTAATCATACATTTGTAGGAACAGAACATCTTTTATTAGGACTTATTCGTGAAAATGAAGGTGTTGCAGCTCGTGTATTTGCTAACTTAGACTTGAATATCACAAAAGCAAGAGCACAAGTTGTAAAATCTTTAGGTAGTCCAGAGCAAGGATCTAAAAATGCACAAACGACTAAAAACCAAGCAACACCTACTTTAGATAGTTTAGCAAGAGATTTAACAGTTATTGCTGAAGATGGCACTTTAGACCCAGTTATTGGACGTTCAGACGAAATAACAAGAGTGATAGAAGTGTTAAGTAGAAGAACGAAGAACAATCCAGTCCTAATTGGGGAACCTGGTGTAGGTAAGACAGCAATTGTTGAAGGTTTAGCACAAGCTATCGTACAAAATGAAGTGCCTGAAACATTAAAAGGTAAAAGAGTAATGTCACTTGATATGGGTACAGTAGTTGCAGGTACTAAATATCGTGGTGAATTTGAAGAAAGATTGAAAAAAGTAATGGAAGAAATTCATCAAGCTGGTAACATCGTGTTATTCATTGATGAGTTACACACACTTATTGGTGCTGGTGGTGCAGAAGGTGCTATTGATGCATCGAATATCTTGAAACCTGCATTAGCACGTGGTGAACTTCAATGTATAGGTGCTACAACTTTAGATGAGTATCGTAAATATATTGAAAAAGACGCAGCGTTAGAAAGACGTTTCCAACCAGTTAAAGTTGATGAGCCAAATACTGAGGATTCAATTTCAATCTTAAAAGGTCTAAGAGATCGCTATGAAGCTCATCACCGTATCAATATTTCAGATGAAGCAATTGAAGCGGCTGTTAATATGAGTGATAGATATATTTCTGATAGATTTTTACCAGACAAAGCAATCGATTTAATTGATGAAGCAAGTTCTAAAGTGAGACTTAGAAATTATACGACACCACCAAGTCTTAAAGAACTTGAGTCAGAATTAGAAACAGTTAAGAAAGAAAAAGATGCAGCTGTACATTCTCAAGAGTTTGAAAATGCTGCTAACTTAAGAGATAAACAAACTAAACTTGAAAAACAGTTAGAAGATACGAAAAACGAATGGAAAAAAGCACAAGGTGAGAAAAACACTTGTGTAACTGCTGAAGACATTGCTGTAGTAGTAGCAAACTGGACAGGTGTTCCAATTACGAAATTGAATGAAACTGAATCAGAACGATTATTAAACTTGGAGTCTATACTTCATGGACGTGTAATTGGTCAAAATGATGCAGTCGAATCTATTTCTAAAGCAGTAAGACGTGCAAGAGCTGGATTGAAAGATCCTAAGAGACCTATTGGTAGCTTTATATTCTTAGGCCCAACAGGTGTAGGTAAAACTGAACTTGCCCGCACATTAGCAGATGCAATGTTTGGCGAAGAAGATGCAATGATAAGAGTTGATATGAGTGAGTTTATGGAGAAACACTCTGTCAGTCGATTAGTAGGTTCTCCTCCGGGTTATGTTGGACATGATGATGGTGGCCAATTAACTGAAAATGTAAGACGTAAACCTTACTCAGTGATATTATTTGATGAAATTGAAAAAGCTCATCCAGATGTATTTAATATCTTATTACAAGTGTTGGATGACGGTCACTTAACTGACTCTAAAGGTCGTAAAGTAGACTTTAGAAATACTGTTATTATCATGACTTCAAACGTTGGTGCTCAAGAACTACAAAATGCTAAATTTGTAGGATTTGGTGCAAAAGAAAGTGGTCGTGATTATGAAACAATTAGAAAAACAATGATGGATGAATTGAAACAACAATTCAGACCAGAATTCTTAAACCGTGTGGATGATATCATTGTATTCCACAAACTAGAAAAATCACATCTTAAAGAAATTGTTGCTAAGATGGCAGGTAACTTAACTAAACGCTTATCTGAACAAGGTATTCACATTACACTTTCAGATTCAGCACAAGATAAAATTGCTGATGAAGGATTTGACCCTGAATATGGTGCGAGACCATTAACTCGTGCTATTCAGAAAAATGTCGAAGATAACTTGAGTGAGTTGATTTTATCTGGTCAAGACTTAGTTGGTAAAGATGTTCTTGTGGATTATAGAGATGACGAATTCAAATTTGATTTATCAGACCATAAAGAAAATGAAGCAAAAGAAGAAACTTCTAAAGCATAATATTAAAATATAATTTTAATATTATAATGAGTCCGCAGACTATTAATATCAATAGTTTGCGGACTTTTAAATTTGTTTGAAAGTATATTAATTTGTTTTTACAGTCAGTCAAGTTTAAAATATAACTATTCAATTAATACGGAGGTAACATGGATGGCAAAAAAGAAAGTAGTATTTGAATGTTTAGCCTGCGGATATCAATCTCCTAAATGGATGGGGAAATGTCCAAATTGTGGGACATGGAATCAAATGGAAGAATCT
Source organism: Mammaliicoccus fleurettii (assembly GCF_003970575.1). Lineage (GTDB taxonomy): Bacteria > Bacillota > Bacilli > Staphylococcales > Staphylococcaceae > Mammaliicoccus > Mammaliicoccus fleurettii. The sequence continues at coordinate 48,664 of NZ_RXWZ01000036.1, read as the reverse complement.
ATAGAACATAAAGAAACTAAAGGACCTAAAAATACATTTAAGTCAGATGTTCCGGCTCAGAAAATAGAAAAATTAAAAGATGTTAAAGAAGAAAACACACCTAGAATAAAGACTAAAATTAATGAATTTAATCGTGTATTAGGTGGAGGTGTCGTAGAAGGTTCGCTTGTATTAATAGGTGGTGACCCTGGGATTGGGAAATCTACATTACTATTACAAATTAGTGCTGCATTATCTCAACAAAAAAATGTACTATATGTGTCAGGTGAAGAATCTGTAAGACAGACTAAATTAAGAGCAGAACGTTTAGTAGAAGATTCAGGTGAATTAAATGTTTATGCTGAAACGAATTTAGAGATTATACATAGTATGGTTCAAAAAGTAAAACCAGACTTATTGATTATTGATTCTATTCAAACAGTTTATCATCCTGAAGTAACTTCAGCGCCAGGTTCGGTATCTCAAGTTAGAGAATGTACACAGAATTTAATGCATATTGCTAAACAGATGAATATCGCAACATTTATAGTTGGACATGTAACTAAAGATGGACAAATAGCTGGTCCAAGATTATTGGAACATATGGTTGATACAGTTTTATACTTTGAAGGTGATACGCATCATGCATATCGTATATTAAGAGCAGTTAAAAACCGTTTTGGCTCAACAAACGAAATGGGTATTTTTGAAATGAAACAAACTGGTCTGAATGAAGTAACAAACCCTTCAGAAATGTTTTTAGAAGAAAGAACGAAACACGTATCAGGTTCAACGATTGTTGCTACAATGGAAGGTACGCGACCTATATTAGTTGAGGTGCAAGCACTTGTCACGCCTACAACATTTCATAATCCTAGAAGAATGGCTACTGGCATAGATCATAATAGATTAAGTTTATTAATGGCAGTACTTGAAAAGAAAGAGAATTTTTTATTACAACAACAAGACGCATATATTAAAATTGCTGGAGGCGTAAAGCTAAGTGAGCCTGCAGTAGACTTAAGTATTATAATAGCGATAGCATCAAGTTTCCAAGACAAGCCAACAAAAGGAGACGATTGTTTCGTAGGTGAAGTCGGTTTGACTGGTGAAGTGAGAAGAGTCGCAAGAATTGATCAAAGGGTACAAGAAGCGGCTAAATTAGGATTTAAACGCATTATAATACCGAAAAATAATATCAAAGGTTTAGAATTTCCTGAAGGCACTGAAGTAATTGGTGTATCAACTACAAGAGAAGCATTGAAAATTGCTTTTAATGCATAATTAACCATAAGGAGGTTACCGTATGAAAATTTTAAAGGGATTAATTATATTATGTTACTTAGTCATAGGTTCCTCACTTGGTATCATGGTAATTCCAGAACTGATTAATGCGTTTAGTATTCAACCTGAACAAGTATTAACTAATCCATACATTGATGGCTTAATTGGAGCAGTCGCTGTTTTCTTATTGTTTGGATTTTTAATAGACAAAATAGTATACATGGCCGATCAAGGAGAAAAGTATTTATTAAAAAGGAGTATTCTTGAAATATTTTTCGCTACTGTTGGTGTCATGATTGGTTTAATGATTGCGGTTATGGTTTCATTCATATTAGAAATGATTGGTGCACCAGTCTTGAAACATATTTTACCAATAATTATTGCTGCTTTTTTATGTTATTTAGGTTTTCAGATTGGATTGCAAAAACGTGAAGAGATACTGCGATTATTTCCAGAAAGTATATCAAATTCATTAACGCGACAAACAACTTCAAGATATGCAAAAATTTTAGACACAAGTGCTATTATTGATGGTCGTATTTTAGATGTTGTAAAATGTCATTTCATAGATGGCGAAATACTTGTTCCACAAGGCGTTATTGAAGAATTGCAAGTAATTGCTGACGCTAAAGATAGTGTTAAGCGAGATAAAGGACAACGTGGATTAGATATTCTAAATGCACTTAAAGAGACGGATTTCTCAATTTCAATTATTGAACCGACTTCAACACATAAAGATGTTGATGCTTTATTAATTACTTTGGCTAAACGTTATCAAGCTAGTATTATTACAACAGATTATAATTTAAATAAAGTCTGTGCTGTGCAAGGTATAAAAGTGCTTAATGTTAACGATTTGTCTGAAGCTATTAAACCAGTCATACATCAAGGAGATATCTTCGATTTATTGATTACGAAAATCGGTAAAGAAGATGATCAAGGTGTTGGGTATTTAGATGATGGCACAATGGTTGTCATTGAAAAAGGTAGAGAATATATTGGCAAAACAATTGCTGTAGAAGTGATGAGTTTATTACAAACTTCCTCGGGTAGAATCATATTTGCGAAGAAGGTGTCATAATTTGGGATTTACAACGATTATACCAGCTGCTGGACAAGGTAAAAGAATGGGAGCTGAGATAAATAAATTATTCCTAGAAATCAATGGAGAAACAATTATTAGAAGAACGGTTTCAGTTTTCCAAGAAATAGAGGAATGTGAACAAATTTTTATCGCCGCACATCCAGAAGAAGTTCATTTAATTGAAGAACATTTGAAAGACTTTAATAAAGTTGCTGGTGTTATCCCTGGTGGTAAAGAAAGACAGCATAGCATCAATGAAGTATTGAAAGTGTTAATCGATACAGAAGTGGTTATGGTTCATGATGGTGCACGACCATTTATTACACAAGAGAAAGTTAAGCAGCTTTATCAAGAAACTTTAAAAAATAATGCTGTTATTTTAGCTGTACAAGCTAAAGACACAATAAAGAAAGTGATCGATGGTGTTGTAGAAGAAACATATGATCGATCGACTTTGTGGCAAGTACAAACGCCGCAGTCATTCAGTAGGCATGTCATTTTAAAAGCATATAATTTAGCTAAAGAACATGATTTTGTAGGTACTGATGATGCTTCATTGGTGGAGAGAGCAGGTTATAAAGTACATATTACAAATGGTGATTACGATAATATCAAAATTACAACTCACGAAGACTTGATAATTGCAGATTCAATATTAGAAAGACGAGGTATTTGTGATGTATAGAATAGGTTATGGTTACGATGTTCATGAATTTGACCAAACACGTCCGCTTATTATAGGTGGTATTGAATTAGAACATTCGCATGGATTAAAGGGACATAGTGATGCTGATGTATTGCTTCATGCAATTACGGATGCTATTCTCGGTGCTGCAAGTCTTGGTGATATAGGTAAACTGTTCCCTGATACCGATCCAACATTTAAAAATGCAGATTCAAAGTTGTTATTAAGAGAAGCTTATAAACAAGTTTTGAAAAAGGGATATAAACTTGGAAATGTAGATGCTACAATTATAGCTGAACAACCAAAATTTAGACCCCACATTGATAGAATGCGAGATGTCATTGCTTCAATATTTGAAGTGGCTATTGAAGATGTAAATGTGAAAGCGACTACTAATGAAAAATTAGGATTTCTAGGAAGAGAAGAAGGCATACAAGCGCAAGCTGTGGTATTATTAACAAGTAAAGAATAAAACAGGAGTGAGACGATGAGTAACAAAGTAAGAGTAAGATACGCGCCAAGTCCGACTGGTTACTTACACATCGGTAACGCAAGAACCGCATTATTTAACTATTTATTTGCTAAACATTATGATGGGGACTTTGTTATACGTATTGAAGATACAGACATAGCCAGAAATTTAGAAGACGGAGAAGCGTCACAATTTTCTAATCTTGAATGGTTAGGTTTAGGTTGGGATGAATCTGTTGATAAAGATGGAGGATACGGTCCATATCGTCAATCAGAACGCGGGCACATATATAAACCACTGATAGAGCAACTATTAGCTGAAGATAAAGCTTATAAATGTTATATGACTTCAGAAGAATTAGAAGCTGAACGTGAAGAACAAATCGCTAGAGGAGAAATGCCTCGATATGGTGGGAAACACGCACATTTAACTAAAGAAGAACAAGAAGCATTTGAAGCTGAAGGCAGACAACCAAGTATTCGTTTCAGAGTACCACAAAATACTGAATACAAATTTGATGATATCGTTAAAGGCGAAGTTGCTTTTGACTCAAATGGTATTGGTGACTGGGTAATCGTTAAAAAAGATGGTATACCAACTTACAACTTTGCTGTTGCAATTGATGATTATTATATGGAAATTTCTCACGTTATTCGTGGTGATGATCATATTTCAAATACACCTAAACAGCTTATGATATATGAAGCGTTAGGCTTTGCACCACCAAAATTTGCACACATGACGTTAATCGTTAATGAAGACCGCAAAAAATTAAGTAAACGTGATGGACAAATTCTACAGTTTATTGAACAATATAAAGATTTAGGTTATTTACCTGAAGCAATCTTTAACTTTATTGGATTATTAGGATGGTCTCCAGAAGGTGAAGAAGAAATCTTCTCTAAAGAAGAATTTATTAAAATATTCGACGAAAAACGTCTTTCTAAATCACCTGCATTCTTTGATAAGAAAAAATTAGAATGGATTAATAACCAATACATGAAAGAAAAAGATTCTGAAACAGTATTCGAAATGACAATTCCACATATGGTTAAAGCTGGTATGTTATCAGAAAGTCCTTCAGAAGCTGAATTAACTTGGGCAAGAGATTTAGTAGGTTTATATCAACAACAAATGAGCTATGCAGGTGAAATTGTTCCGTTATCTGAACTATTCTTCAGAGAACATCTTGATTTCACAGAGGAAGCGCAAGAAGTCTTAGATGGTGAACAAGTACCAACTGTAATGGCTGAGCTTGCAAAACAACTTGAAACTTTAGAGCCATTTGAACCAGCTGAAATAAAAAAATCTATTAAAGCAGTACAAAAAGAAACAGGAATAAAAGGTAAGCAATTATTTATGCCGATTCGTGTTGCTGTTTCAGGTCAAACACATGGCCCAGAGTTACCTAATACAATTGCATTATTAGGTAGAGATAAAGTACTAGCAAGATTAAAACGTTTCGTTTGATTTTTTTAGAATAAGAATCTATTATAAAAATGACTTAAAGGACAAGTAGTTTGGATAATGTGAAATTAGAGAGTACATGGTTGCTGAAAATGTGCCACATTATATAATCGAATGCACCTTTATTACACAAGCATAATATATTGATATTTAAATGAGTGAGCATTTTCTAATGCTAAAAAGAGTGGAACCGTGCAAAAAGGCACCTCTAGCAATTATTGTTAGAGGCGCCTTTTTGTTATCTGAGGGGGGATTTAAATGTTTAAAAGAGTCAAAGATGATATTCAAATGGTATTCGATCAAGACCCAGCAGCAAGATCTTCATTTGAAATCGTTATGACTTACTCAGGACTACATGCTATATGGAGTTATTTAATCGCGAATTGGTTTTTTAAGAAAAAAATGTATTTTATTGCAAGATCGATATCGCAAATATCTCGTTTTTTTACTGGTGTAGAAATTCATCCAGGAGCAACTATAGGTAGTAGATTGTTTATCGACCATGGTATGGGAATTGTAATAGGTGAAACATGTAACATTGGAAATAATGTGACGATATACCAAGGTGTGACACTTGGAGGGACAGGTAAAGAGCGAGGTAAGAGACACCCTGATATAGGTGATAATGTCTTAATTGCTGCAGGAGCAAAAGTACTTGGCAACATAGAAGTAGGAAGTAATGTGAACATTGGAGCGAACTCAGTCGTGTTGAAAGATGTTCCGGATTACTCAACAGTTGTTGGTATACCAGGTAGAATCGTTAAACAAGATGGATTGAAAGTCGGTAAAAACTTTAATCATACGAAGTTACCAGACCCTATATACGAACAATTAAAAGAATTAGAACGTCAACTTGAAAAGACGAAGAATGGAGAGATTGTTGATGATTACGTTATATAATACGTTAACGAGGCAAAAGGAAGAATTTATTCCCATTGAAGAAGGAAAAGTAAAAATGTATGTGTGTGGCCCAACTGTTTATAACTACATTCATATTGGAAATGCGAGAGCGACAGTTGCATTTGATGTCGTAAGAAGATATTTAGAATATCGTGGGTATGATGTTCAATACGTATCTAACTTCACTGATGTTGATGATAAGTTGATCAAGACAGCCAATGAATTAGGTGAAACTGTACCTGAAATTGCAGATCGATTTATAGAAGCATTCTATGAAGATACAGGTGCACTAAACTGTAAACGAGGCACAGCTAACCCTAGAGTTATGGATCATATGGACGATATCATTGCTTTTATAAATGTACTTGTGGAAAAAGGATATGCATATGAAAGTGGCGGAGACGTATATTATCGTACACGACGTTTTGATGGATATGGTAAGTTAAGTCATCAATCCATAGATGATTTAAAAGTTGGTGCAAGAATTGAAACAGGTGAACAAAAAGAAGACGAATTAGATTTCACGCTATGGAAACAAGCTAAACCTGGTGAAATTAAATGGGATAGTCCATGGGGAGCAGGTAGACCAGGGTGGCATATAGAATGTTCTGTAATGGCTCAAGTTCATTTAGGTGATACGATTGATATTCATGCTGGTGGAACAGACTTGCAATTCCCGCATCATGAGAATGAAATAGCACAATCTGAAGCACATAATGATAAGACGTTTGCTAATTATTGGATGCATAATGGATTTGTAAACATAAATAACGAAAAAATGAGTAAATCATTAGGAAACTTTATTTTAGTTCATGACATCATTAAAGAAATTGATCCTGATGTATTAAGATTCTTTATGGTTGGTGCACATTATAGAAGTCCAATTAACTATGATTTAGATCTTGTTCAAGCAGCGAATAAAGGTTTAGAGCGAATTCGTAATAGTTATAAATCTTTAGTAGACAGAGAAAAATTCGCACTACAAGATAAAGATGAAACAAATCAATATATGGAAAGCATCAATCAAACGTTGAAAGATTTTGAAACATATATGGATGATGATTTCAACACTGCTAATGCTATGACTGCATGGTATGATTTGAATAAATTGGCGAATAAATACTTGTTAGAAAATACGACATCAACTCAAACGATTCAATATTTTAAAGAAGTTTATCAAATTTTCAGCGATGTATTAGGCGTGCCTTTAGTTGGTAAAGAGCAAAATGAACTACTAGACGAAGAAATCGAAGCTTTAATCGAAGAACGTAATGAAGCGAGAAAAGCTAAGAACTTCCAAAGAGCTGATGAAATTAGAGATGCTTTAAAAGAACAAAATATTATTCTTGAAGATACAGCACAAGGTGTGAGGTTTAAACGTGGATAAATTAACAGTGAAAATGTTAAATCCTTTATCGTTAGCTTATATGGGAGATTCTATTTTAGACACTTATGTTAGAAAACATATTATCCTTAAAATTAAAGGCAAGCCGAATCGTCTCCATCAATTGTCAAAACAATATGTTTCAGCAAAAGGACAAGCATATGTACTTAATGTATTGATAGGAGAATCATTCTTTAATGAAGAAGAGTTAGAAATCATACAACGTGGTCGAAATGCGAAAAGTCATACTAAGGCTAAAAATACCGACATTCAAACTTATAGAAAAAGTTCGGCAATTGAAGCGGTTATTGGATATTTGTTTTTGATAGATGAAATAGAGCGTCTAGAAGAATTAGTTAATAAAATGATTGAAATTACAGAAGAAAGGGTGAGTACAAATGGATGAATCAGTTATTGTTGGTAGACATGCAGTAAAAGAAGCGATAACTTCAGGGCACACAATTAATAAAGTGCTTATTCAAGAAGGCATCAATAAGAAACAAATCGGTGAGATTTTAAAACTTGCAAAATCTGAAAAAATTGTTGTTCAGACTGTTCCTAAATCAAAAATTGATTATTTAACAGATGTTCCTCATCAAGGTATTGCGGCACAGATTGCACCGTATCCTTATAAGGAATTGGAAGATTTTATTTCAGAAACGAAAGATATTGACCACCAACCTTGTCTATTAATGTTAGATGGTTTGGAAGATCCACATAATTTAGGATCGATTATGAGAACTGCTGATGCTATCGGTATTGATGGAATTATCATACCGAAAAGAAGGTCAGTTCAATTAAATGCAACTGTAGCTAAAGCATCAACTGGAGCTATTCAACATGTTCCAGTGATTCGAGTTACGAATTTGCCACAAACAATTGAACGTCTTCAAGAAGTAGGATATTGGGTTGCAGGTACGGATGCACAGAATGCAACAGATTATCGTCAAATGGATGCTGGAATGCCGCTATTGATTGTTATTGGTAGTGAAGGTGAAGGCATGAGTCGATTAGTTAAAGAAAAGTGTGATTTTTATATTAAATTACCAATGGTTGGTCATGTTAACAGCCTTAATGCATCAGTTGCAGCAAGTCTATTAATGTATGAAGTTTACCGAAAAAGGCACCCTATAGGTCAGTCGTAATGAAAGATATCTATTTAATTATCGATGGCTATAATTTAATAGGACAGTCAAACGAATTATCTTCAATTGCTCAAGTTTCTTTAGAAGAAGCAAGAGATAAACTGTTAATCACACTTATTAATTACAATACACAACATGATGGTGAAATGATTGTTGTTTTTGATGCTTATGGAGTAGAGGGTACAGAATCTATTGAAATTAAACACGGCGTAAAAGTTGTTTACACAAAAGGTAAAGAAACTGCGGACAGCTACATTGAAAAATTAACATACGAACTATATCGTAAGCACATTACACATATAACCGTCGTAACAAGTGATATGAGTGAGCAACATGCTATTTTTGGTTCAGGAGCATATAGAATTTCTTCAAGAGAAATGTGGTCAACGATTGCTAACCAAGAATCTGTAATTACGAAGCGGTTATCCGAAATAGAAACAAAAACACCTAGAAACAGGTTGGACTTACCAGATGAAGTATTAGAACAATTTGAAAAATGGCGACGAAATCACAAATAAACTTTATTTTTTGAAGTTTGATTAAAAAGTATAGCGCTCTGTAAAATATGGTCAACACCTATGATAAGGAATGAACATCATGAATGACATATTTACAGATAAGCAACTTCTAAAATGGATTCATGCTATACAACAAGGGAATACAGAAGTGTTTAGCCAGTTGTTAAACGTTTTTGAAAAAGAGATTACTAAAAGGTTGAATACTTTAAGTTTAACTCATGAAGATAAAGAAGATATCGCGCAAGTTATCAGATATAAAATATATAAACAAGTACTGACTTTTGATTGCCAACAAGATGATTCTTTTGTGCATTGTGTGAACGTTATTATTAAAAATGCTAAGATTGATTATATACGTAAGATGAAAAGCGAAAAGTATAAACTGCATACAGAGTCGCTCAGTATAGATGAAAATAAAAAAGAAGCGTATAGTTTAGTAGAGCGTATTTATGATACTAAAGCTCAGTCATTTGAAGAGATGCTGTTAACAGAAAGTACACTAATATATTTAATGGAACGAAAAAAGTTAACTAAAATGGAAGAAAGCGTAGTAAAATTAGCTTTGCAAGGAAGAACGAAAAAAGAAATCTCAAAAGAACTCGATGTACCTGTGAAACATATATATAACGCACAATACCGATTAAAAAAGAAGTTCAATAGAGCTGAAATTAATTCAGCTCTGTTTGACAATTAGGTGTTTTGTTTTGTATATTAATCTAGGATTAGAATGAATTAGGTGATAAGATGAGAAAAGTCCCTTTAAATTGCGAAAAATGCGGAGCTAGGAATTATACAGTCCCAAAAAAAGATACAGATAACCGTTTAGAGCTAAAAAAGTTTTGTAAAACTTGTAATACGCATACATTGCATAAAGAATCCATCTAAAAGGAGGAAAATCAATGGCTAAAAAAGAAAATTTCTTTCAAGGCGTAAAATCAGAAATGCAGAAAACAAGTTGGCCAACAGGCAAAGAACTTGTTAAATATACAACAATAGTAGTGTGCACAGTAATCTTTTTCTTAATCTTTTTCTATGCACTAGATTTAGGAATTACAGAATTAATTAATTTGATTAGATAGTAAGGAGTGGCAAAATGTCAGAAGATACAGGCGCTAAACGATGGTACGCAGTCCACACTTATTCAGGTTATGAAAACAAAGTAAAAACTAACCTTGAAAAACGTGTTGATACAATGAACATGCAAGAACAAATCTTTAGAGTTGTAATTCCAGAAGAGGAAGAAACTTCTATTAAAGATGGTAAAGCCAAAACACAAATTAAGAAGACATTTCCAGGTTATGTATTAGTAGAACTAATTATGACGGATGAATCATGGTATATTGTTAGAAACACACCAGGTGTTACAGGATTTGTTGGATCTGCTGGTGCAGGTTCTAAACCTAATCCATTGTTACATGATGAAGCGAAATTCATTTTAAAACAAATGGGTATGTCAGAAAAAACAGTCGATGTTGAAGTTGAACTAGGAGAACAAGTTCGTGTAACAAGCGGTCCATTCAATAACCAAGTTGGCGAAATAAAAGAAATAGATGTTGAAAAGTATAAACTAACTGTACTTGTTGACATGTTCGGTAGAGAAACGCCGGTTGAAGTAGAATTCGACCAAATTGAAAAGTTGTAAAAAAACACTTGAAATTCCTGGTTTTCAATGTTATTATTTAAAGGTCGCGCTCGGACTATGCGCAACCATTTCATTATGAAATGAAGAGTGGGAGGGTAAAATATCATTACCCCATGACCACATCACGATATCAAGGAGGTGCACATCGTGGCTAAAAAAGTAGTTAAAGTAGTTAAATTGCAAATTCCTGCAGGTAAAGCAAACCCAGCACCACCAGTTGGTCCTGCATTAGGTCAAGCCGGTGTGAATATTATGGGATTCTGTAAAGAATTCAACGCTCGTACACAAGAGCAAGCAGGTTTAATCATTCCAGTTGAAATTACAGTATTTGAAGATCGTTCATTTACTTTCATCACTAAGACACCACCTGCAGCAGTATTACTTAAAAAAGCAGCTAAAGTAGAAAAAGGTTCAGGTGAACCTAACAAAACTAAAGTTGCAACAGTAACTCAAGATCAAGTACGTGAAATTGCTAACACTAAAATGCCTGACTTAAACGCGGCATCTGAAGAAGCAGCTATGCGTATCGTTGAAGGTACTGCACGTAGCATGGGTATTGTCGTAGAATAATTAAGTATTGAAGTTTAAGCAGGCGGCTATTTCGCTGTCTGCTATTGCATTGTCTTGATGGCAATGCACGTGGGAGGTAACATTCCGCTAAAACCACTAAAGGAGGAAAAACAATATGGCTAAAAAAGGTAAAAAGTATCAAGAAGCAATTGCTAAAGTTGATCGTACTTCAGCTTACGCTGTAGAAGAAGCAATCAAATTAGCAAAAGAAACAAGTACTGTTAACTTTGATGCATCTGTTGAAGTTGCATTTCGTTTAGGTATTGATACTCGTAAAAATGACCAACAAATCCGTGGTGCTGTAGTATTACCACACGGTACTGGTAAAACTCAACGTGTATTAGTATTCGCTAAAGGCGATAAAATCAAAGAAGCAGAAGAAGCTGGAGCAGATTATGTAGGTGAAGAGTACATTAATAAAATCAACCAAGGTTGGTTCGACTTTGATGTAATCGTTGCTACACCTGATATGATGGGTGAAGTTGGTAAACTTGGTCGTGTATTAGGACCTAAAGGTTTAATGCCAAACCCTAAAACTGGTACAGTTACTATGGATATCAAAAAAGCAGTAGCAGAAATTAAAGCAGGTAAAGTAGAATACCGTGCTGAAAAATCTGGTATTGTTCATGCTTCTATTGGTAAAGTATCATTTGATGAACAACAATTAGTTGATAACTTCAAAACAATTCAAGATACATTAACAAAAGCTAAACCAGCATCATCTAAAGGTACTTACTTCAAGTCTGTTGCTGTTACAACAACAATGGGCCCTGGTATCAAAGTTGATACTTCTAGCTTTAAATTATAATATAAATATATTGACTTCACGTCCAAAACGCGTTATAGTTTTGGATGTGTAATATTTAACCTAAGACAGTAGGAGTTCATTTTTGGACTTAAAAGTTAATCCTACCGAGGCCTAAATTGACTTGAACGTATAAATTTCAAGCACTTTTTGCCGTGGGTAAAAAGTGCTTTTTTGTTGAGATACCTCATCATAAAAGCACGTGATAAATAATATGGAGGTGTAAAGATGTCTAACTCAAAAATCGTTGAAGTGAAACAACAAAAAGTTGATTTAATTACTGAACAATTTAAAAATTCTGTTTCAACAATTGTTGTGGATTACCGTGGTTTAACAGTTGCACAAGTTACTGAATTACGTAAACAATTACGTGAAGCTGGAATCGAATATAAAGTTTACAAAAATACTTTAGTTCGTCGTGCTGCTGAAGCTGCTGGAATCGAAGGTTTAGAAGAATCATTAACTGGTCCTAACGCAATTGCTTTTTCAAATGAAGAAGTAGTTGAACCAGCGAAAATTCTTGCTGACTTCGCTAAACAAAACGAAGCTTTAGAAATCAAAGCAGGTGTTATTGAAGGACAAGTTGTTACTGCAGAAGAAGTTAACACAATCGGTTCATTACCATCAAAAGATGGTCTTGTATCAATGTTACTATCTGTATTACAAGCTCCAGTTCGTAACTTTGCTTATGCAGTTAAAGCTGTTGGAGAACAAAAAGAAGAAAGTGCTGAATAATTCAGCAACAAATAAAATTAATTAATGGAGGATATATATCATGTCTAATGAAAAAATTATCGAAGCAATTAAAGAAATGTCAGTATTAGAATTAAATGACTTAGTAAAAGCTATTGAAGAAGAATTTGGTGTAACAGCAGCAGCTCCTGTAGCAGCAGCTGGCGCAGCTGGTGGAGACGCAGCAGCTGAACAAACTGAATTTGACGTTGAATTAACTTCAGCTGGAGATTCAAAAATTAAAGTTGTTAAAGCAGTTAAAGAAGTAACTGGTTTAGGATTAAAAGAAGCTAAAGAAATCGTAGACAACGCTCCTAAAGTTGTTAAAGAAGGTTTATCTAAAGAAGACGCTGAAGCTTTAAAAGAAAAATTAGAAGAAGTTGGCGCATCTGTAGAAGTAAAATAATTTCTGTATTAAATCAAAAACCCGTTATTATCATGATAACGGGTTTTTCTTTACTCATTAAATGCGATAAAGAGGTGGCGTAATGAGTCATTATTTTGATAATGATCCAAATGTGAAGTCGGAACGAGAAAATTTCGATTATTTCTATCGCGACAACAAACTCTCACTTCAAACGGATCATGGTGTATTTTCGAAAGGGAAAATAGATTTTGGATCTGATTTGTTGATTTCTACTTTTTTAAATGCAAATCCCCCTGGTCCTAAAAAGAAAATATTGGATGTAGGTTGTGGTTATGGCCCGATAGGTTTAATGTGTGCAAAAGTACTTCCATACAGCGAAATAACGTTAGTGGATGTTAATGAACGTGCATTGGATTTAGCGAAAGATAACCAGAAATCTAATGAAATAAGTAATGCAAATATACAAGTTAGTAATTGTTTAGATGCTGTCTTAGATTTAAAATTCGATTGTGTATTAACAAATCCTCCAATAAGAGCTGGAAAAGAAATTGTGCATCAAATACTTGAACAAAGTAATGACGTATTATCTAGTGGTGGAGAGCTTTGGGTCGTAATTCAAAAGAAACAAGGCATGCCTTCTGCAAAGAAGAAAATGCAAGATCTTTATGGTAATGCAGAAACAATAGAAAAAAGCAAGGGTTATTACATTTTAAAAAGTGTAAAAGCTTGATTTTGCTGTTTTGTTCTGATATAGTAATAGAATGTTAAAAATTATATTCAATAAGTGTGTACTTTTGCGTCGCCCTTAATTGAATGTTAGGAATAAGTCGTACGAAATAGAAAATGGAATCATTGACTTTCCGTTTTCTTTTTGTCTTATTATATTTATTTTGTAAGACGCAAAGTTATATTCACAATATTTGAGGGGTGAATCTGTTGACAGGTCAACTTATCCAGTATGGAAGACATCGTGTTCGTAGAAGTTATGCGAGAATTTCCGAGATTTTAGAACTACCTAACTTAATCGAGATTCAAACGAAATCATATGAATGGTTTCTTAAAGAAGGTTTACTTGAAATGTTCCGAGACATTTCTCCAATTGATGACTTTACAGGTAACCTATCTTTAGAATTCGTAGATTACCGTTTAGGTGAACCGAAATATGATTTAGAGGAGTCTAAAAACCGTGATGCGACATATGCTGCGCCATTGCGTGTTAAAGTCCGTTTAATCAATAAAGAAACAGGCGAAGTAAAAGACCAAGAAGTATTTATGGGTGATTTCCCATTAATGACTGACACAGGTACTTTTGTAATTAATGGTGCAGAACGTGTTATTGTATCTCAACTTGTACGTTCACCTTCCGTTTATTTCAATGAAAAAGTTGATAAAAACGGTAAAGTGAGTTTTGGAACTACTGTAATTCCTAACCGTGGTGCATGGTTAGAGTATGAAACAGATGCAAAAGATGTTCCTTACGTAAGAATAGACAGAACTCGTAAATTACCAATCACAGTATTAGTCCGTGCATTAGGGTTCTCATCAGATCAAGAAATCATTGATTTACTTGGTGACAATGAATACCTTAGAAATGCTTTGAACAAAGATAATACTGAAACAACGGATCAAGCATTGCTTGAAATCTATGAGCGTTTACGTCCAGGAGAACCACCAACAGTAGAAAACGCTAAAAGTTTATTATATTCACGTTTCTTCGACCCAAAACGTTATGACTTAGCAAGCGTTGGTCGTTATAAAATGAACAAAAAATTACACCTTAAACATCGTTTATTCAATCAAACTTTAGCTGAGCCTATTGTTGATGTTGAAACAGGTGAAATTGCAGCTGAAGAAGGTACTGTACTAGATCGTCGTAACTTAGATAAAATTATCGACGTTTTAGAATCTAACGCTAATATTCATGTATATGAGTTAAATAGCGGTGTATTAGATGAACCAGTTGAAGTACAAGCTGTTAAAATATATATCCCTGGTGATGAAGAAAAACGTACAACAACAGTAATCGGTAATGCATTCCCTGATGAAGCTGTTAAGTGTATTACACCAGCAGATATAATTTCTTCATTATCATATTTCTTTAACTTGTTACATGGTGTAGGTTATACAGATGATATTGACCACTTAGGTAACCGTCGTTTACGTTCAGTAGGCGAATTATTACAAAACCAATTCAGAATTGGTTTATCACGTATGGAACGTGTAGTACGTGAACGTATGTCAATTCAAGATACTGATTCAATCACACCTCAACAATTAATAAATATTCGTCCAGTAATTGCATCTATTAAAGAATTCTTTGGTAGCTCTCAATTATCACAATTCATGGACCAAGCAAACCCATTAGCTGAGTTGACGCATAAACGTCGTCTATCAGCTCTTGGACCCGGCGGTTTAACTCGTGAACGTGCTGGTATGGAAGTACGTGACGTTCACTACTCTCACTATGGTCGTATGTGTCCTATCGAGACACCTGAGGGACCAAACATTGGTTTAATTAACTCTTTATCAAGTTATGCGAGAGTAAATGAATTTGGATTTATTGAAACACCTTATCGTAAGGTTAATATAGAAACAAACCAAGTTACTGACAGAATTGACTATTTAACAGCTGACGAAGAAGATAGTTATGTTGTTGCGCAAGCAAACTCAGTATTAGATGAAACTGGTAAATTCGTTGATGATGAAGTACTTTGTCGTTTCCGTGGGGATAATACTACGAAACCGAAAGAACGTATGGATTACATGGACGTTTCACCTAAACAAGTTGTTTCTGCTGCGACAGCATGTATTCCTTTCTTAGAAAACGATGACTCTAACCGTGCGCTTATGGGTGCAAACATGCAACGTCAAGCAGTACCTTTAATGAATCCAGAAGCACCATTTGTTGGTACTGGTATGGAACACGTAACTGCTCGTGACTCCGGTGCAGCTGTTGTTGCGAAATATAAAGGTAGAGTTGAACACGTTGAAGCTAAAGAAATTCTTGTTAGACGTATTGTTGAAGAAAATGGTAAAGAAATTGAAACGGAATTAGACCGTTATCCATTATCTAAATTCAAACGTAGTAACTCTGGTACTTGTTATAACCAACGTCCAATTATTGCTAGTGGCGATATCGTTACTAAAGGTGAAATTTTAGCTGATGGTCCTTCAATGGAACTAGGTGAAATGGCACTTGGTCGTAACGTAGTTGTTGGTTTCATGACTTGGGATGGTTATAACTACGAGGATGCTGTAATCATGAGTGAACGTTTAGTTAAAGATGACGTTTACACTTCAATTCACGTTGAAGAATATGAATCAGAGGCTCGTGATACTAAATTAGGACCTGAAGAAATTACACGTGATATTCCAAACGTTTCTGACAATGCACTTAAAAACTTAGACGATCGAGGTATTATCTATGTTGGTGCAGAAGTTAAAGACGGAGATATTCTGGTTGGTAAAGTAACGCCTAAAGGTGTAAAAGAACTAACTGCTGAAGAAAGATTATTACATGCAATCTTTGGTGAAAAAGCTCGTGAAGTTCGTGATACTTCATTACGTGTACCTCATGGTGCAGGTGGTATTGTATTAGATGTTAAAGTGTTCAATAGAGAAGAAGGCGATGATTCATTATCTCCTGGTGTTAACCAATTAGTACGTGTATACATCGTTCAAAAACGTAAAATACATGTCGGAGATAAAATGTGTGGTCGACATGGTAACAAAGGTGTTATTTCGCGTATCTTACCTGAAGAAGATATGCCTTATTTACCAGACGGAACACCAATTGATATCATGTTAAACCCATTAGGTGTACCTTCTCGTATGAATATCGGACAAGTGTTAGAACTTCATCTTGGAATGGCAGCTAAGAATTTAGGTATTCATGTTGCTTCACCAGTATTTGATGGTGCAAACGATGATGATGTTTGGTCAACTATTGAAGAAGCAGGTATGGCTCGTGATGGTAAAACTGTACTTTACGATGGTCGTACTGGTGAACCGTTTGATAACCGTGTATCTGTAGGTGTTATGTACATGCTTAAACTTGCACACATGGTAGATGACAAATTACACGCACGTTCTACTGGACCATACTCACTAGTTACACAACAACCACTTGGCGGTAAAGCTCAGTTTGGTGGACAACGTTTTGGTGAGATGGAGGTATGGGCACTTGAAGCATATGGTGCTGCATATACTTTACAAGAGATTTTAACTTATAAATCTGATGATACTGTAGGTCGTGTTAAAACTTATGAATCCATTGTTAAAGGTGAAAACATCCCTAAACCGGGTGTTCCTGAATCGTTCCGCGTATTAATGAAAGAATTACAAAGTTTAGGTCTAGACGTTAAAGTTATGGACGAACATGATAATGAAATCGAAATGCGTGATTTAGAAGATGAAGAAATGATGGACAAAAAAGTTGATTTAGGTGTTTCACAAGATGCAGCAATAGAAGGACAACAAGTAACTGATTAAAAGTTAATAAAGCGCATTTGGTATTACCTTTGCGCTTTTCATTTGTTATACATTATCAATCAACCGGCACAACTAATTTAAATTGAAGGAGGTAGGCTCCTTGATTGATGTAAATAATTTCCATTACATGAAAATAGGACTTGCTTCACCTGAAAAGATTCGTTCTTGGTCATTTGGTGAAGTGAAGAAACCAGAAACAATTAACTACCGTACGTTAAAACCTGAAAGAGATGGTTTATTCTGTGAGAAAATTTTTGGTCCAACTAAGGACTGGGAATGTAGTTGTGGTAAATATAAAAGAGTACGTTATAAAGGCATGGTTTGTGACAGATGTGGTGTAGAAGTTACTAAATCAAAAGTGCGTCGTGAAAGAATGGGGCACATTGAATTAGCAGCACCAGTTTCTCATATTTGGTACTTCAAAGGTATCCCAAGTCGTATGGGACTATTACTTGATATGTCACCACGTTCACTTGAAGAAGTTATATATTTTGCTTCTTATACAGTAATTGATCCAGGTCCAACTGGATTAGATAAGAAACAATTATTAACTGAAGGTGAATTCCGTGAATACTACGATAAATATCCTGGTAAATTTACAGCAAAAATGGGTGCAGAAGCCATTCGTGATTTACTAAATGATATTGATTTAGAAAAAGAACTGAAAGTGTTACGTGAAGAATTAGAATCAGCAACTGGACAAAGATTAACTAGAGCAATCAAACGTTTAGAAGTTGTTGAATCATTCCGTCACTCTGGCAATGATCCATCATGGATGATTTTAGATGTGTTACCAATTATCCCACCTGAAATTCGTCCAATGGTTCAATTAGATGGTGGCCGTTTTGCTACAAGTGATTTAAATGATTTATACCGTCGTGTCATCAACCGTAATAATCGTTTGAAACGTTTATTAGACTTAGGTGCACCTGGTATTATCGTACAAAATGAAAAGCGTATGTTACAAGAAGCTGTAGATGCGTTAATCGACAATGGTCGTCGTGGTCGTCCTGTTACAGGTCCGGGTAACCGTCCGTTGAAATCACTATCACATATGTTAAAAGGTAAACAAGGTCGTTTCCGTCAAAACTTACTAGGTAAACGTGTTGACTATTCAGGTCGTTCAGTTATCGTAGTAGGACCAAGCCTTAAAATGTACCAATGTGGTTTACCAAAAGAAATGGCGCTTGAATTGTTCAAACCTTTCATTATGAAAGAACTTGTTGAACGTGAAATCGCTACTAACATCAAAAATGCAAAAGGTAAAATCGAAAGAATGGAAGAAGAAGTTTGGGACGTACTTGAAGATGTTATTAAAGAACATCCAGTATTACTAAACCGTGCGCCAACACTTCACCGTTTAGGTATTCAAGCATTTGAACCTACATTGGTAGAAGGTCGTGCGATTAGACTTCATCCACTTGTTACAACAGCTTATAACGCTGACTTTGATGGTGACCAAATGGCTGTCCATGTTCCATTATCAAAAGAAGCACAAGCAGAAGCTCGTATGTTAATGCTTGCGGCACAAAACATCTTAAACCCTAAAGATGGTAAACCAGTTGTTACACCTTCTCAAGATATGGTATTAGGTAACTATTACTTAACTCTAGAGCGTAAAGGTGCAATAGGAGCTGGAGATATCTTTAGTGAAACAGATGAAGTTATTAAAGCTTATGTAAATGGCTATGTACATTTACATTCTCGTATAGCTGTTCATGCAAGATCATTAAAGAACCCAACATTTACTGAAGAACAAAATAGCAAATTATTAATTACATCTGTTGGTAAAGTTATCTTTAATGAAATTATGCCGGAATCATTCCCTTATATAAATGAACCGACTAATTTCAATTTAGAAAAATCAACACCAGATAAATACTTTGTTTCACCTACTGATATTCCAGAAGGTGGTTTGATTGAATACCTAGAAGATGTTGAACTTGTTAAACCATTCAACAAAAAATTCTTAGGTCAAATCATTGCTGAAATCTTCAATAAATTCCATATTACAGATACTTCAATGATGCTAGATAAGATGAAGGATTTAGGATTTAAATACTCATCTCGTGCTGGTATTACAGTTGGTGTTTCTGATATTGTGGTTCTTCCTGAGAAACAAGAAATTATCGGAGAAGCAGAAATTAAAGTAGATAAAGTACAAAAACAATTCAGCCGTGGTTTAATTACTGAAAGCGAACGTTATGCAGCTGTTATCGAGATTTGGACTAGAGCGAAAGATGATATTCAAGCTAAATTAATGATGTCATTAGATAGCTTAAACCCAATCTTTATGATGAGTGACTCAGGAGCGCGTGGTAACGCATCTAACTTCACTCAGTTAGCTGGTATGCGTGGTTTGATGGCCAATCCATCTGGTAAAATTATCGAGTTACCTATTAAATCTTCATTCCGTGAAGGTTTAACAGTACTTGAATACTTCATCTCTACTCACGGTGCTCGTAAAGGTCTTGCCGATACAGCGCTGAAAACTGCCGATTCAGGTTACTTAACACGTCGTCTAGTTGACGTAGCACAAGATGTTATCGTTAGAGAAGAAGATTGTGGTACTGACCGAGGATTACTAGTTTCTGATATAAGAGAAGGTTCAGAACTAATTGAACCATTTATTGAACGTATAGAAGGTCGTTACTCTAAAGAAACGTTACGTCATCCTGAAACGGACGAAGTAATTATTAAAGTGAACGAACTTATTACAGCAGAAATTGCTAAAATAATCGTTGATGCTGGTATTACTGAAATGCATATCCGTTCAGCATTTACTTGTAACACACGTCATGGTGTATGTGAAAAATGTTATGGTAAGAACTTAGCAACTGGTGAACAAGTTGAAGTTGGTGAAGCAGTTGGTACAATTGCTGCACAATCAATCGGTGAACCAGGTACTCAGCTTACAATGCGTACATTCCATACCGGCGGTGTTGCAGGAGCCGATATTACTCAAGGTTTACCTCGTATTCAAGAGTTATTTGAAGCGCGTAATCCTAAAGGTCAAGCGGTAATTTCTGAAATTAACGGTGAAGTAACTGAAATAACAATCGTTAAAGATCGTCAACAAGAAATTAAAGTTAAAGGCGAAAATGAAATCCGTACTTATAACGCTCCTGGTACTTCTCGACTTAAAGTTGAAGAAGGACAATACGTTGAACGTGGTGAAGTAATGACTGAAGGTTCAATTGAGCCTAAAGGATTATTAGCAGTTGCAGGCTTAAATGCTACTCAAAAATATCTACTTAAAGAAGTTCAAAAAGTTTACCGTATGCAAGGTGTTGAAATTTCAGATAAACACGTTGAAGTTATGGTTAGACAAATGCTTCGTAAAGTTAGAATTATTGAAGCAGGGGATACTAAATTATTACCAGGTGCATTAGTTGATATTCATACATTTACTGATGCTAACAGAGAAGTATTTGCTACGCGTAAGCGTCCAGCAACTGCAAAACCTGTATTACTTGGTATTACTAAAGCATCTCTAGAAACAGAAAGTTTCTTATCTGCAGCTTCATTCCAAGAAACAACAAGAGTTCTTACAGATGCTGCTATTAAAGGTAAGCGTGATAACTTACTTGGACTTAAAGAAAATGTTATCATCGGTAAATTAATTCCTGCTGGTACAGGTATGAGAAGATATACTGGTGTTGACTTTGAAAAAGTTGAAAAGAAAGTTTTACCTGAAGAACCAGTCGTTACTGACTAATATATATAGGCTGTTCTAGGTGTCTAGAACAGCTTATATTTTATTATAAAAACGGCATGAAATATATTGACTTTAAAACTGTACGATGTTATTATTGTTAAGGTTGATGAAAGCAGACGCTTTGGAGGATATCAAATGTCTAATGAAAAAGCCTTAAGCTTAAATCAAGACAGTTATGTCATTGGTTTAAAACAAACCACTAAAGCATTATTGAAGCATGAGGTACGTAAAGTAATTATTGCTCAAGATGTCAATATTCATATTTTGTCTAGGGTGTTAACTTTAGCATTTGAGACAGGCGTTCCGTTAAGTTATAGTCCTAGTAGACAAGAACTTGGATCGCATTATGGAATAGAAGTTAATGCGACAGTTGTTGCATTGCTTAAATAAATTTGTAAGCTGTGCTTACTATTTTTATTTGCCTTAAAATGAACCACCTGGATGTGTGGAATTAAGAAATGAAGAGAGGAGGACATTAAAGATGCCTACAATTAACCAATTAGTACGTAAACCTCGTACTAGTAAATCACAAAAATCAAACTCACCAGCGTTAAACAGAGGTTACAATAGCATGAAGAAAAAAATGACTACTGTATACTCTCCACAAAAACGTGGTGTTTGTACGCGTGTGGGAACTATGACACCTAAAAAACCTAACTCAGCTTTACGTAAATATGCTCGTGTTCGTTTATCAAACAACATCGAAGTTAACGCGTATATCCCTGGTATCGGCCATAACTTACAAGAACACAGTGTTGTACTTATTCGTGGTGGACGTGTAAAAGACTTACCTGGTGTGCGTTATCATATCGTACGTGGTGCTTTAGATACTTCTGGTGTTGACGGTCGTATGCAAAGCCGTTCACTTTATGGTGCTAAAAAACCAAAAGCTGCAAAAAAATAATCTAACGTTAAATTTCTGTAAATAACAGTTTTTTAAATGACGATAAATCAAATAAACTTTATAATAAGGAAGGAGGATTACGATTATGCCTCGTAAAGGTCCAGTTGCAAAAAGAGATGTATTACCAGATCCAATTCACAACTCAAAATTAGTAACAAAATTAATCAACAAAATCATGCTTGATGGTAAACGTGGTACTGCTCAAAGAATTCTTTATTCAGCATTTGATCTTGTTCAAGAACGTTCAGGTAAAGATGCAATCGAAGTATTCGATGAAGCTATCAGCAACATCATGCCTGTACTTGAAGTTAAAGCTCGCCGTGTAGGTGGTTCAAACTATCAAGTACCTGTTGAAGTACGTCCAGAGCGTCGTACAACTTTAGGTTTACGTTGGTTAGTTAACTATGCTCGTCTTCGTGGTGAAAAAACTATGGAAGAGCGTTTAGCTAATGAAATCTTAGATGCTGCCAACAATACTGGTGGCGCAGTTAAGAAACGTGAAGATACTCACAAAATGGCAGAAGCTAACAAAGCATTTGCTCATTACCGTTGGTAAGATAGAACTTAGGACCCTAAGCGTTAAAATCATAAAGATTCCTTTTTTAAGGTCATCTCTAGTTTTTTAAACACTTAGGGTATCAAAGTATCTATACGAACAACAACCAAATATCCAATATTTTGGAAGGAGTAAGAATACTATGGCAAGAGATTTTTCTTTGAAAAACACTCGTAATATCGGTATCATGGCACACATCGATGCTGGTAAAACAACGACTACTGAACGTATTCTTTATTACACAGGCCGTATCCATAAAATTGGTGAAACACATGAAGGTGCTTCACAAATGGACTGGATGGAACAAGAGCAAGAGCGTGGTATTACAATCACTTCTGCTGCGACTACTGCACAATGGGATGGTCACCGTGTAAACATCATCGATACACCAGGACACGTAGACTTCACTGTTGAAGTTGAACGTTCATTACGTGTACTTGATGGTGCAGTAACTGTACTTGATGCACAATCAGGTGTTGAACCTCAAACTGAAACAGTTTGGCGTCAAGCTACAACTTACGGAGTACCACGTATTGTATTCATTAATAAAATGGATAAAATGGGTGCGAACTTTGAATATTCAGTTGGTACATTACATGATCGTTTGCAAGCAAATGCTCACCCAATTCAATTACCAATCGGTGCGGAAGATGATTTCAGCGCTATTATTGATTTAGTAGAAATGAAATGTTTCCAATACAATAACGATTTAGGTACTGAAATTGAAGAAGTTGAAATTCCTGAATCTCATAAGCAACAAGCTGAAGAAGCTCGTGAAGCTTTAATTGAAGCTGTAGCTGAATCAAATGACGAATTAATGGAAAAATATTTAGGTGGAGAAGAAATTTCAATCGAAGAGCTTAAAGCGGCTATCCGTAAAGCTACTTGTGACGTTGAATTCTACCCAGTACTTTGTGGTACTGCATTCAAAAACAAAGGTGTTCAATTAATGTTGAACTCAGTTATTGATTACCTACCATCTCCATTAGATGTTAAACCAATTGTTGGACATAGAGCTGACGATGACGAAGAAGAAGTAATTGCTAAACCTGATGACTCAGCACCTTTTGCTGCATTAGCGTTCAAAGTAATGACTGACCCATTCGTAGGTAAATTAACATTCTTCCGTGTTTATTCAGGTACAATGGAATCAGGTTCATACGTAAGAAACTCTACTAAAGGTAAACGTGAACGTGTAGGTCGTATCCTACAAATGCACGCTAACTCTCGTGAAGAGATTTCTACTGTATATTCTGGTGACATTGCTGGTGCTGTAGGTCTTAAAGATACTGCAACTGGTGATACTTTATGTGATGAAAAAGATAACATTATCTTAGAATCAATGGAATTCCCAGAACCAGTTATCCACTTGTCAGTTGAACCTAAATCTAAAGCTGACCAAGATAAAATGACTAACGCGTTAGTTAAATTACAAGAAGAAGACCCAACATTCCATGCACACACTGACCATGAAACTGGACAAGTTATCATCGGTGGTATGGGTGAATTACATCTTGATATCTTAGTAGACCGTATGAAACGTGAATTCAAAGTTGAGTGTACTGTTGGTGCGCCAATGGTATCTTACCGTGAAACGTTCAAAACACCTGCTCAAGTACAAGGTAAATTCTCTCGTCAATCAGGTGGACGTGGACAATATGGTGATGTTCATATCGAATTCACACCTAACGAACAAGGTGGCGGTTTCGAATTCGAAAACGCTGTTGTCGGTGGTGTAGTTCCTCGTGAATACATTCCATCAGTTGAAGCTGGTCTTAAAGATGCTATGGAAAACGGTGTATTAGCTGGTTATCCATTAGTTGATGTTAAAGCTAAACTTTATGACGGTTCATACCATGATGTCGATTCATCAGAAATGGCCTTCAAAGTAGCAGCATCATTAGCACTTAGAGAAGCAGCTAAAAAATGTGATCCAGTAATCTTAGAGCCAATGATGAAAGTTGAAATCGTTATGCCTGAAGAGTACATGGGTGACATTATGGGTGACGTAACAAGTCGTCGTGGACGTGTTGAAGGTATGGAAGCACGCGGTAACGCTCAAGTTGTTCGTGCATTTGTTCCACTTTCAGAAATGTTCGGTTACGCTACAAACTTACGTTCTAACACTCAAGGTCGTGGTACTTATACTATGGTATTTGATCACTACGAAGAAGTTCCTAAATCAATTTCAGAAGAAATTATCAAGAAAAACAAAGGTGAATAATAAATTCGCTTTAATAAATTGATTTTTTCATCAAAATGATTTATAAAGTAAATATATGTATCCTCATGATGGTGAGTAACCATCATGAGGCTTAAATAAAAAATAATTTTAATATGAATAGGAGAGATTTCATAATGGCTAAAGAAAAATTTGATCGCTCAAAAACACATGCCAATATTGGTACTATCGGTCACGTTGACCATGGTAAAACTACTTTAACAGCTGCAATCGCAACTGTATTATCAAAACGTTCTGGTGACGGAGAAGCTCGTTCTTACGACCAAATCGATAACGCTCCAGAAGAAAAAGAACGTGGTATTACAATTAATACTTCACACATCGAATATGAAACTGAAAAACGTCACTATGCTCACGTTGACTGCCCAGGACACGCTGACTATGTTAAAAACATGATCACTGGTGCTGCTCAAATGGACGGCGGTATCTTAGTAGTATCTGCTGCTGACGGCCCAATGCCTCAAACTCGTGAACACATTCTTTTATCACGTAACGTAGGTGTTCCTGCATTAGTAGTATTCTTAAACAAAGTTGACATGGTTGACGATGAAGAATTATTAGAATTAGTTGAAATGGAAGTTCGTGACTTATTATCTGAATATGACTTCCCTGGCGACGATGTTCCTGTAATCGCTGGTTCAGCATTAAAAGCTTTAGAAGGCGACGAAGCTTATGAAGACAAAATCATGGAATTAATGGAAGCTGTAGATACTTTCATTCCAACTCCAGAACGTGATTCTGACAAACCATTCATGATGCCAGTTGAGGACGTATTCTCAATCACTGGTCGTGGTACTGTTGCTACAGGCCGTGTTGAACGTGGTCAAATCAAAGTTGGTGAAGAGATTGAAATCATCGGTTTAACTGAAGAATCTTCTAAAACAACTGTAACTGGTGTTGAAATGTTCCGTAAATTATTAGACTTCGCTGAAGCTGGAGATAACATCGGTGCTTTATTACGTGGTGTTGCTCGTGAAGACGTTAACCGTGGTCAAGTATTAGCTAAACCAGGTTCAATCACTCCTCACACTAAATTCAAAGCGGAAGTTTATGTATTATCAAAAGAAGAAGGTGGACGTCATACTCCATTCTTCACTAACTACCGCCCACAATTCTATTTCCGTACAACTGACGTAACTGGTGTAGTAAACTTACCAGAAGGCATTGAAATGGTTATGCCTGGCGACAACGTTGAAATGGACGTTGAATTAATTTCACCAATCGCTATTGAAGACGGTACTCGTTTCTCAATTCGTGAAGGTGGACGTACAGTTGGATCAGGCGTTGTTACAATCATCGAAGCTTAATTTTCGATATTGAACACGATTGATTAAACTAATAAAATAGAAAGAGCTATCATGCTCTTTCTCAAAATAAACCTCCCAATCCGTTAGTATTAACTTTCGGTTTGGGAGGTTTTTTAATATTTATTTTACTAAGTCCGAACTATGTTCAATTATTGATAAAAATAGCTTCACACTGTTTTGTAGTGATTGCTCATCCAAATCGAATTTTGGATGGTGATGTGGATAATTAGCTTTAAGTGCTTCGTTTCCGACACCTGTAAAGAAATAAGTGCCAGGTACATGTTGTAAGAAATAACCTACATCTTCTCCTCCAAGTGAAGGTGGGAAATCGAATGCTTCTTCAATTGTATCAATTTCTGATGCAAGACTTTTAGCCCATTCTGTTTCTTTTTCGTGATTAACAACTGGAGGATAACCATCATGATAATTCAAATGGCACTTCACGCCATAACTTGATTCAATACCGTTTAAAATGCCGTTTAAACGTTCTTTAATTTGATCTTTCACAGTAGGTAAGTATGTTCTGATTGTACCAGTAAGTTGTACTGTATCAGCTATAACATTGAATGCATTACCACCTTTAAATGTACCAAATGTTACAACAGCAGATTCTAATGGATCTATCGTTCTAGAGACAATGCTTTGTGCTTGAACGATAAGTGAAGATGCAGCAACGATAGGGTCTTTAGCTAATTGAGGCATTGCTCCGTGGCCACCTGAACCTTGAATATCTATTTCAAATGAATCAGCTGCTGCATATGCTGGTCCTGAACAAAAGCCAACTTTATTTGCTTCTATATGACTTGCTGTATGTGTACCAAAAACATAATCTACACCATCAAGTGCGCCAGCTGCTACCATGGATTTTGCTCCTCCTGGAAGTGATTCTTCGGCATGTTGATAGATTAATACGACATTGCCATGAATTTCAGCTTCGTGTTGTTTTAGGATTTTAGCTGTGATTAATAAGCTTGCTGTGTGAGCATCATGACCACATGCATGCATAACACCATCCACTGTAGATTTATAAGGTACATCTTTCTCATCTTGAATTGGCAAAGCATCAAAGTCAGCTCTTAAAGCAATCGTAGGTCCGGCATTACCGCCTTTAATATAACCTAGGAGCCCGTTACCACCGACATCTTTTTTAACTTCTATACCTAAATTCTCAAGGTAATCAGCTATATATTTTTTTGTATTTTCTTCTTGGAAAGATAGTTCTGGATTTTGATGCAAATGTCTTCTGATATCTATTAATTCATCCATATATAGATTAACTTCAGTCGTTAAATTCATTATTATAATTCCTTTCCATAAACTTAAATGTAGTTAATAAGAATATTCGAACAGCGTTGATTAGTCCTTGCTCATCTATATCAAATTTCGGATGATGATGTGGATAATCCGCTTTGAAATGTTCATTTCTTGTTCCTGTATAGAAAAATGCACCAGGTACACGTTGCTGATAATAAGAAAAGTCTTCTCCACCTAAACTTGCTTCTAATTCAACTAATTCTTGAACACTAGCTATTTCTTTAGTAGCTTCTAATATTAGGTCTGTTTCTTTTTCAGTATTTATAACAGGTGGATAACCTTTACTGTATTTTAAATCGTAAGTGACATCAGTAGAAGTAGCGATACCTTCTAGTACTTTTTTAAATCCTTCAATTACACTTACTTGAGTATCTGAGTCGAATGTTCTGATCGTACCTCCAATTTTACAAGTATCAGGTATGACGTTGTTGGTTTCTCCAGCATTAAACATCGTTATGGATAATACAGCAGGTGATAATGCACTTGTTTTACGTGAAACAATATACTGTAAATCATTACATAATTGAATACCTGCAGCTAGTGGATCAATAAGTTGATCTGGGTGAGCTGCATGTCCACCTCGTCCTTTTAAAGTAATCCAAAAATCATCAGGGATACCTGTCGTTGTACCGTATTTGTAGCCTACTTTACCGACATCTAAACTACTTGATACATGTTGTCCAATGATAGCGTCAACACCCGTTAAACAGCCGTCAGCGATCATTTGTATAGCACCACCAGGATCCACTTCTTCAGCGTGTTGATGAATAAACACTACACGACCATTTATTTCATCTTTATGCTCGGATAATATTTTTGCAGTCATTAAGAGAACAGCCGTATGTGCATCATGTCCACAAGCATGCATAACGCCATCAACTGTTGATTTGTAAGGTACTTCTTTTTCATCTTGTATAGGTAAAGCGTCAAAGTCGGCTCTTATAGCTAATGTTGGACCGTCTTTCTCTTTATTAAGTGTGCCTACTACACCTCGTCCACCAACACCTTCTCTAACATCTATACCTAGATTTCTTAAATAATTAGCGATATAGGCAGGCGTTTTAACTTCTTCAAAAGATAATTCAGGATTCATATGTAAGTGTCTTCTAATTTCTATCATTTCATCATAATAATGATCAACTTTTTGTAGTAATATATTTTTCATCTTATAGAACACCTTCAATCTCAAGGACTTTTATGAACATTTCAGTTGTTGTTTTCATTGCATCTTCATCTAAATCAAACATAGGGTGATGATGAGGTGCTGTTGAAGCTTTACCCTCATTACCACTACCAGTTAAGAAGAAACAGCCAGGGCGATTGAGAAGGTAATATGAGAAGTCTTCACCAATCATCATTGGCGGTATATCTTCGTATGTTAAATGTAATGACTCAGCTGCTTCTTTTACAACGTTATATTGTTCTTCATGGTTAACAACAGTAGGGTATCCTCTGCGATAATTGAATTCATAAGTAGCATTATTGGCA
This sequence comes from Mammaliicoccus fleurettii, assembly GCF_003970575.1. GTDB lineage: Bacteria > Bacillota > Bacilli > Staphylococcales > Staphylococcaceae > Mammaliicoccus > Mammaliicoccus fleurettii. The sequence goes on along the minus strand of NZ_RXWZ01000036.1, from coordinate 19,610 downwards.
ATACAAATGCCTTTTAATAATCGTTCTAGCTCTTCTTCAATCGTGTCTTTTACTTCAGGTTTGAAAGTTCTAACTGTACCTTCGATGGTAGCTGTATCACTTATAACATTAAAAGCACTTCCTGCATCTATCTTACCAACTGTTATGACACCTCTATCTATAGGATCAATATGTCGAGATATAATTTTTTGTAAACTAGAAATGTATTCAGCAACAATTACAATCGGATCAATCGATGTATGTGGTTTAGCACCGTGTCCACCTTTACCTTGAATCGTAATATCAAAATAGTCCGGTGAAGCCATCATATCAGCAGGCTTTGTCTTAATTGAAGATGTTTCATGACCGCTCCAAAAATGATTTCCGTACACTTTATCAACGCCTTCTAACGCCCCATCATTTATCATAGGACTTGCACCACCAGGACTTAACTCCTCAGCGTATTGAAAAATAAAAACAACATTCCCTTTAAGTAAATGTTGATGTTCATGAAGTAATTCGCAAAATGTTAAAAGTGTCGCTGTATGACCGTCATGTCCACAAGCATGCATAACACCGTCGACAGTAGATTTATATGGAACGTCTTTTTCGTCTTGAATAGGTAAAGCATCGAAATCAGCACGGAATGCGATTGTTTGACCAGGTTGATTACCTTCTAGCTTTGCAACAATTCCACGCTCTCCAACGCGCTCTCTAATCGTCAATTTATCTAGCTTTTTTAATTCAGATAAAAGAAAATCATGAGTTTTTTCCTCATGAAATGAAAGTTCTGGGTTCTTATGCATATATCGTCTAATTTCGACTAAACGATCAAATTTATTTGCTACTTTTTCTTTCCAATTTATCATTAATAAACCTTCTTTCAATTCCATCAAAATATAGTATGACTATTGTAGCAAAGTTTATAGAAAATTTAAACAATTCAATTTACTATGATAACGCTTAATTCTTTGATTTTGATGTGTTATGATAAATAAAAAGTGCTAAAGGAGAAAGTGTATATGGTACAAACATTAGATACATTCTTAACAACAAATTTAAATGAATTGAAAGACAATGGTTTGTATAATGAAATTGATATCGTTGAAGGTGCAAATGGCGCTGAAATAACAATTGGCGGTAAAAATTATATCAACTTATCATCAAATAACTATCTTGGATTAGCTACAGACGAAGACTTGAAAAAAGCAGCTAAAGATGCAATAGATTCACATGGTGTAGGTGCTGGTGCAGTACGTACTATAAATGGAACATTAGATTTGCATAGAGAGTTAGAAGAAACATTAGCACAATTTAAAGGTACGGAAAGCGCTATTGCTTATCAATCAGGATTTAACTGTAACATGGCAGCTATTTCAGCAGTCATGAATAAAAATGATGCAATATTATCTGATGAATTAAATCATGCTTCAATTATTGATGGTTGTCGTTTATCAAAAGCAAAAATCATTCGAGTAAATCACTCAGACATGGAAGACTTAAGAGCAAAAGCGAAAGAAGCGGTTGAATCAGGTCAATATAATAAAGTCATGTACATCACTGATGGTGTGTTCTCAATGGATGGGGACGTAGCTTTATTACCTGAAATCGTTGAAATAGCTGAAGAATTTGGTTTAATCACTTATGTTGATGACGCACATGGTTCAGGTGTAATGGGTAAAGGTGCTGGAACTGTTAAGCATTTTGGTTTACAAGATAAAATTGATTTCCAAATTGGTACACTTTCTAAAGCGATTGGTGTAGTAGGCGGTTATGTGGCAGGTACTAAAGATTTAATTGATTGGTTAAAAGTCGCTTCAAGACCATTTTTATTCTCAACATCTTTAGCTCCTGGAGATACTAAAGCAATTACAGAATCCGTTAAAAAATTAATGGCCTCAACAGAATTACATGATAAATTATGGGATAATGCTAATTATTTAAAAGAAGGCTTAAAAGCAAAAGGTTTCGATATAGGTCATTCTGAAACACCAATCACACCAGTCATTATCGGTGAAGAGAAAAAAGCACAAACATTTAGTAAACGACTTATGGATGAAGGTGTATATGCAAAAGCAATCGTATTCCCAACAGTTCCTAGAGGTACAGGTCGTGTTAGAAATATGCCAACAGCTGCACATACTAAAGAACAACTAGATGATGCAATTGAAGCATATGAAAAAATTGGTAAAGAATTAGGATTATTATAAATAGAATAACTATAAAAAAGCAGTAGAAATTCATTGTATCAATTGAATTTCTACTGCTTTTTCTCATATTTATGAAATGAGTATGTTGTTAAGTGTTAGCTAATTGGCAGTATTGAGAATAATGTCCCTAAGTATCTCTTATACAATTGGTTTTTGTATTAAGTAACTTATTTATTCTTGCTATGTACTTCTGAAGTATACAAATTGGGTGAAATATAGTAAAATATCAATAAAGAAAGCGTTTTTGTTTTTCTCAAGAGTACAAATGAACGTTTCAACAATACAGGAGGATTTTATAATGAAAAAAATCATGATTACTGGGGCGCTAGGGCAAATCGGGACAGAATTAGTTATGAAATTAAGAAAGAAATATGGTAATGAAAATGTTTTAGCAACAGATATAAGAGAACCAGAAAGTGAAAGTGAAATAAATAATGGTCCATTTGAAATTTTAGATGTAACCGATCAAGATAGATTCCATTCATTAGTTAAGAATTTTGAAGCGGATACTTTAATGCATATGGCAGCACTTCTTTCAGCTACTGCTGAAAAAAATCCATTATTCGCATGGAATCTGAATATGGGTGGACTAGTAAATGCTCTTGAAGTAGCTCGAGAATTTGATATGCAGTTCTTTACACCAAGTTCAATCGGTGCGTTTGGTCCAAATACACCTAAAGATATGACACCTCAAGTTACAATTCAAAGACCAACTTCAATGTATGGTGTTAATAAAGTAGCGGGTGAATTGTTATGTGATTATTACTACACTAAATTTGGTGTTGATACGAGAAGTATGAGATTTCCTGGTTTAATTTCTTATATAAAAGAACCAGGTGGAGGTACTACAGATTACGCAGTTGAAATTTACTTCAAAGCAATTCGTGAAGGCAAATACGACAGTTATATTGCGAAAGATACGTATATGGATATGATGTTCATGGACGATGCCATCGATGCAATCATTCAGTTAATGGAAGCAGACAGTGAACGATTGATTAACCGTAATGCATATAATGTGAGTGCAATGAGCGTTGATCCAGAAACAATTAAAACAGCTATTCAAAAGAAAATGCCTAACTTTGAACTAGGATATGATGTTGATCCAGATCGTCAAGCAATTGCCGAGAGTTGGCCAAACGCTATCGATTCATCTTGTGCTAAAGAAGAATGGGGATTTTCTCCAAGTTATAATTTAGATAGTATGACTGAATTAATGCTTAAAGCAATTGAAGAAAAAGATAACTTAGCCAAAAGTTAACTTTAATGTGTATATTTTTTAAATTTTCCAAAAATTCATTGAATAACACCTCTATGACTGATATACTTGTTAACATTAATTATTAATTAGCCTAGGGGGAATCATTATGTCAGAAACATTTTACGTAGAAAAGCGTGAGCAGCTTAAAGAGAAACCGGACTTTCAAAATTTAGTCTTTGGTGAAATCTTTACTGATTATATGCTGTCTATGTCATATAAACAAGGTGAAGGCTGGTCAGAGCCTAAAATAATTCCATATGGGCCGATTACTTTGTCACCAAGTGCACAAGGACTTCATTACGGACAAACAGTATTTGAAGGTATGAAAGCTTATAAAGATGGTGATGATGTTGCACTATTCAGACCAGACCAAAATTTCAAGAGAATTAATTTATCTTTAAAAAGACTTGAAATGCCTCAAATCGATGAAGAAAAAGTATTAGATGGTCTATTACAACTTATAGATTTAGAACGTGAATGGATCCCAAGTGGTGAAGGACAATCTTTATATGTTAGACCATTTGTATATGCTACTGAACCTTACTTAGGTGTACGTTCTTCAACAGACTATGAATTTTTAGTGATTCTTTCTCCAGTAGGCGCTTATTATGGTGATGAACAAATGAAACCTACTAGCATTTATGTAGAAGATGAATTTGTACGTGCAGTAAGAGGCGGCGTTGGCTTTGCTAAATGTGGTGGTAACTATGCGGCTAGTTTAATTGCACAAACACGTGCTAATGAATTAGGTTTCGATCAAGTATTGTGGTTAGATGGTGTAGAACAAAAATATATCGAAGAAGTAGGAAGTATGAATATTTTCTTCGTTATTGATGGAAAAGTAGTAACACCGGAATTAAACGGCAGTATTTTACCAGGTATTACGCGTAAAACTGTACTCGAACTTGCTCAAGAAATGGGCTATGAAACTGAAGAGAAACGATTATCTATCGATGATATTATTAATGCACATCACGATGGTCGTTTAACAGAAATTTTCGGTACAGGAACTGCAGCAGTTATTTCTCCAGTAGGATTCTTAAAATACGAAGAGGCAGAAATTACAATTAATAATAATGAGATTGGTCCAATAACTCAAGCGTTATTTGATGAATATACAGCAATTCAAACTGGTAAAAAAGAAGATAAAAATGGTTGGAGAGTTGTAGTAGGACAAGAAAGTCATATCGAAATAGTATAATTGAGAAACAATAAAGAGCGGCCTACTAGTTGTAGTGCCGCTCTTTTTAAAGGAGTACAAATAATGATTAAATGGTTATTGTTCGATAAAGATGGTACATTACTCAAATTTGATGAAACATGGTCAGAGATTTCATTAGTTATGATAGATCGATTTGTAGAACAGTACCAAGTTGATAATAAGCAAGCCTTACAAGAAAAAATAGGATACGTAAATGATAGATTTTTATCTAGTGGCATACTTGCTTCAGGTACATTGTCAGATATTATAGATGTCTTCTCTGAATACGCACCAACTATAGATAAAAAAGAAATTGAAAAATGGACGGTAAAAATAAGCAAAGACTTAATAAGTGAATATAAACCTGAGACTATCGTCATTGAAGGATTAATAGAAACTTTAACAGCTTTTAAAGACAAAAAATATAATATTGGCATCATCACAAGTGATGATATAGACGGTACAGAACGATTTATTAAAGACGCAAAAGTAGAACATTTGATTGATGAAAAAATTACAGCATCTATAAATGGCTATCAAAAGCCAAACCCTAAAATGGTAGAAAAATTTTATGAAAAATGGGACGTAGCACCTGATGAAATCGCAATAATAGGAGATACACCAACTGATATACAAATGGGCAAAAATGCTCATTTCAAAGTAGTTGTTGGCGTGCTTAGTGGTACAGGAGATAAAGCAGATTTAACAGGTGCAGATTATATTTATAAAGATATTAACGAGTTTTATGAAAAAGAAGCGGAATGGAATAAATAAGATAATTTAAAAAATGCTCCAAACCATTTGAAATAATTAATGGTTTAGAGCATTTTTTTATTTTACTCGTGTATCGATTGAACGGTGTGTTTCTATAACATGTGCAATCTTGTTGATAATGTGATTGATTGATTCTGGATCTTCGTATAAGTCATAATCATTTATATTTACACGTACTACTGGGCATTCTGTGAAATTGTTAACCCAATTATCATAACGTGCGAAAAGTTTTTTCCAGTATGCTTCGTCTGTTTCGATTTCCATTTGGCGACCTCTATTTTTGATGCGTTGTATAACGTCTTCGTAGTCGCATTCTAAATAAATTAATGCATCAGGTTTAGGGAAGTATGGCGTCATAACCATTGCTTCAAATAGATCTCTATAAGTTGCATAGTCTTCTTTTGTCATTGTTCCTTGTTCTTCATGCATTTTTGCGAAAATATCAACATCTTCGTAGATTGAGCGGTCTTGTATAAATCCTCCGCCATATTCAAACATTCTTTTTTGTTCTTTAAAACGTTCCGCTAAAAAGTATATTTGTAGGTGGAAACTCCATCGTTCGAAATCATGATAAAATTTTTCTAAATACGGGTTATTGTCGACTTTTTCAAAAGAAGTCTTAAAGTTTAAACGTTCGCTAAGTGCTTGTGTTAAAGATGATTTTCCAACACCAACAGTACCAGCAATTGTGATAATAGCATCACTTGGTATGACTTTATTTGTCATGTGTAATCTCTCCAATCAAAGGTTGTAATAATTTTAAAATTTGTTGATAATCTGCGGTGTTATTTACGAAATCTAAATGAGAAGTATCAATTTGAATAGCATCGATTTCACTTTTCACTTCTTCGTAGAATTGATTATAATCACTTTTTAGTTGTGCTAAGTAATTATTTTCTATTTGTGATTCATATGATCTATTACGATGGGCAATACGTTGTTGTAGGACTTCTAATGAGGCATCGAGAAAGATAATTTGATCAGGCATACGAATATCTTCAGTTAAAATATCATAAATTCGACTAAATTTATCAAATTCACTATCGTTTAAAGTGTTTTTTGCAAAAATCTTATTTTTAAAAATATGATAATCACTTACGATTCCTTTAATATTCTTTAAATCTGTTAGCTGTTTGTAACGATGACATAAGAAGAACATCTCCGTTTGAAAACTCCATTTAGAAATATCATCATAAAAATCACTTAAGAAAGGATTTTCGTCAACAATTTCAAATTCTTCAGTATAATTTAAAGCTTCAGCAAGCTTTTTAGTTAAGGAGCTTTTCCCGACTCCAATAGGTCCTTCGATTGCAATAAAGTTTTTTTTCATATATATCTCCCTAGATGTTAAAATAGACATACTTATTCTATCATAAATTAAACGGAGTGAAATATAGCGTGCATGAAAATTATATGAAACTTGCAATTGAAGAAGCAAAAAAAGCTTGGGAAATGGATGAAGTACCAATTGGTGCAATTGTTGTATATAAAGGAGAAGTGATTGGAAGAGGTCATAACTTAAGAGAGAATGATCAAGATCCAATTGCACATGCTGAAATGATTGCGATACAAGAGGCAGCCAAGTATCTGAAATCGTGGAGACTAGAAGAAACTACTTTATATGCTACTTTAGAGCCCTGTGTCATGTGTTCAGGCGCGATTGTGATGAGTAGAATAACGCATGTCGTTTATGGTGCAACAGATCCTAAAGGTGGCTGTAGTGGTAGCTTAATAAATTTAATAGAAGATACTCGGTTTAATCACCGTGCTACAGTTGAAAGAGGGATACTTGAGCAAGAATGCGGTGAGATGTTACGAACGTTTTTTAGAGAGAAAAGAAGCCTAAAAAAACAAATTAAGCAGAATAATACAGATTTATAGAGATTATTACTTTTATTTGTTAAAATTTATGTTGAATATAAAGAAAAGAGGTTACTTTCATGATAAAGTTAATCGCAACAGATATGGACGGCACTTTGCTGAACGCAGCACATGAAGTTTCAAATGAAAATTATGAAGCAATAAAATTTGCACAATCAAAAGGTATCTCGGTAGTTATTGCTACTGGAAGAGCATTTTACGAGGCACATAGCCCAATTGAAAAAACAGATTTATCATTACCATACATTTGTTTAAATGGAGCAGAAGTAAGAGATGAAGAATTTAATATCGTCCATACTTCTAAATTAACACGACCTTTAATCAATAAAATTACGGGAATTTTGAACAAAGAAGATATTTATTATCAAGTTTATACGAACTTTGGTATTTATACCGAAGACCCTGAGAAAGACTTGGAAATTTATGTCGATATAGCAGAAAAAGCTGGTCAAAAAGCTGATGTCAAAAAAATCCGTGCCAATATTCAAAGTAGAATTGATAACGGAACTTTAAAAACAGTAGATAGTTACGATGAAATTGAAAGTCGTCCAGGGGAAATTATATTGAAAATTTTAGCATTTGCGAGTGATTTATCTAAAATTGATAGAGCTAAAGCTGAAATTTCAGAATCACAAAGTTTAGCAGTTTCATCATCTTCAAGAGGGAATATTGAAATCACACATTCTGATGCGCAAAAGGGAATTGCATTAGAAGCAATAGCAAATCAATTAAACATTCCAATGTCAGATGTGATGGCAATTGGTGATAACTTAAATGATGTTTCAATGTTAGAAAAAGCCGGGTATGCTGTTGCAATGGAAAACGGAGCACCTGAAGTGAAAGAATTAGCTGATTACGTTACGGATACTAATGAGCATAGTGGTGTAGGAAAAGCGATTATTCATGCATTGAAAAATTATGACCGTTAATATACATCGTCCATAAGAATGATTTTTAATGAAAATTAAATTCTTAGTTTCTCAGTATGCTATAATGATACGTAATTAATATCATTAAAATTTTGAGGTGACAACAGTGAAAGTATTACTTATTGTAGGTAGCGCTAAGCAATATTCACATACACACGCCCTTGCACAATTTGTTCGTGGGAACTTAGAAGACCAAGGTGCAGAGGTAACTTTGTTTGATTTATATGACAAACCAATACCGTTCTTAGACGTATCAGGTCAACATTTAAACGATGAACGAATTAAAGTTAATGTAAATGAATTACGCGAAAAAGCTGAAGAAGCAGATGCGATTATAATTGGTACGCCAAATTACCACGGTTCATATTCTGGTATTTTAAAAAATGCTTTAGACCATTTAACAATGGATCAATTTAAAATGAAACCAGTAGGCTTAATATGTAATAGTGGTGGGATGAGAAGTACAGAGCCATTATCACATTTGAGAATTATTATGAGAAACTTATTAGGAATTGCAGTTCCTGTCCAAATTTCAACACAAGATGCTGACTTCGGTAAAACAGAAGATGGCACATATTATATTGATGTAGATGACATTAAATTACGTGTTAAATTGTTTACAGAGCAAATTACAAAACTAATTAAAAACAATCCTTGGATAGTAGCAGAAGAACAAGTGAATTCATAAAGAGGATAGAGGGCAACAGCAGAGGCTGTTGCCTTCTTTTTGTTCTATATAAGAAAATATGGACCGATAAATAAAATTACCGGTCCAGAAACGGGAAATACGGACCGATAAATAAAATTAGGGGTCCAGAAACGGAAAATACGGACCGATAAATAAAATTACCGGTCCAGAAATGAGAAATACGGACCTATAAAATCAATTATCGACCCGAAAATGCGAAATACATAAAAATACAGACCGGCTCATGGAGGCGGTCTGTTCATATTTAGATTACTTTGTATATTTTAGTCTTGCGAATGCATCGTGTTGGTGTATGGATTCTTCGTTACGACATTCTATTTCGAATCCTTGTATCCAGTCAAGATCTACTAAATCAGCAGCTACTAATCTAATTAAGTCTTCTACAAATCTTGGATTCTCATATGCTCTTTCTGTAACGGCTTTTTCGTCTGTACGTTTCAATATTGGATACAACATTGAACTTGCGTTAGCCTCCATACCGTCTAATACGATGTCTTTGTAGTTATCAGGTAGGTCTATTTCGGGATCTAAGTCAATGAGTACTGTTATGATGCCACGTTGGTTATGTGCTGAATATTCACTGATTTCTTTAGAACATGGGCATAACGTTGTAACAGGTACTTCAATGCCTAAAGATTTTTTAGTCACTTTATCATCTGAAACAGAAAGTATATATCTAATGTCTGCATGTCCGACTGCTTTTTGGTTAGTCACAGGACTAAAACGGTTAAAGAACCATTTAGCTGTAACATCTAATGATGCAGTGTTTTGGAGCATGACAGATTGAAGTGTATTCAATAATGTTGTTAAATGGTCAAATTCTAATTTCACACCGTTATCATAATGCTTTTCAACACTTTCTATAATACGGCTCATATTGATGCCTTTTTCATCTTGATTTAAACTAGTTGAAAATTCGAAGTTTCCAACTGTTTGAAAATCATCTATTCTGACAGGGTAAATTAAGTTTTTGATACCAACATGTTCAATTTCGAATAGGAAATCTTTTTTAGAGCTTTGCAAATCTGGCATCTTTTCTTTTTCGGTAGGTTTATTTCCTTTTATAGGATCAACTGAACCGAAATATTTCCATCTCGCTTCACGTGTTGATAAATCTAATTGTGTCATACACATTGCCTCCACTATCTATTCAATATGATATGTCCAGAAATGTTCTGTCTTCAACCACATATCTTTAGCCGCTTCACTTTCTTGTGTATTTGAAGCGAGATTTTGTAACATTGGACCGGTTTGAGACGCATGAGCTTGAAGGACCTTCATCTTGCGTTCTTCATAACCAGTAATATCTATATTTATATCTGGTTCTCCTAAATCGCTGTATGTGTCATTACTAAACGCTACTAAATGTAGTTTAGGTCTAGATGATTCATCCATGCGACTAACTGTTCTTACTACTGATTCTGCTGTTGCTTCATGATCTGGATGAACAGAATAACCAGGATAGAATGAAATAATAAGTGATGGATTAAGTTCATCTATTAATGATTTTACCATACTATCTATTTCATCTTTAGGTTCAAATTCAATTGTTTTATCTCTATATCCCATTTTTCTTAAATCTGTTATACCAATTGCTTCAGCAGCTGCATCCAATTCACGTTCTCTAATATGTGGTAAAGATTCACGTGTAGCAAAAGGTGGGTTACCAAGATTACGCCCCATCTGACCTAAAGTTAAACATGCATACGTTACAGGGGTACCATCATCTACAAATTTACTAAGTGTGCCAGATGTACCGAATGCTTCGTCGTCAGGATGTGGAAAAATAACTAATACTTGTCTTTCATCATTCATTGTATTCACCTCTTAATCCTTGAAAGGATTGCTACTTATTTCTAATGTCGCAGCAAGTTGTCCTTCATAATTTAGTCCTGCTAATAATAGTTCTTTATCTTCAGTTACCTCAAAGTGTGTTAAACCTTGTACATAGACCCAACCATTGTTGTCTAATTTTAATCCCACACGATAAGGCTCTTTATTCCCACCAGTTAAATGTGCATGGGTAAATGTGACTTGGATATTTCTTAAAAATGTACCAGCATTAAATACTTTGTTGTCGAAATGGTTAGCATAAGCTCCATTTGTCGTTTCTACATGGAGATATACTGGCTTATTTTCATATTCTGATATTAGTGTTTGTACTTGATCTACTTGAATTAATTCCATGCCTTTCACTCCTCATAGTATATACTTTACTATTCTACTAAATTCTTGAGTAAATTTATATACAATCTGCTCACAACCTATGATTTATTATCTTTTAATATTACATCTCTAGTGTGTTGATATTGATTCATATTATTTTGGTATTCTAACAACATATAACTCACTACATCAATTAGAAAATGAGCTGAAATTTGTGTATTAATAAATTGTTTGTCGTTCACTCTTGTTTGATCAATTGTCATGATCACAATGTCAGAGTTTGCGGTAAGTTCACTTCCAGCATAATTGGTTATAGCGATAACTGTAGCATTTTGTGATTTGGCGATTTTTGCAGCATTTATGAGTTCATCCGTCTTCCCACTATTTGAAAATGCTATAAGTACATCCTTCTCAGATAATAATGATGCGCCAATTTTCATTTGATGCGCATCTGTTACGGCACTACCATTTATGCCCATTCTCATTGTTCTATAGTAAAACTCAGTTGCAGTTAATCCAGAACTTCCTAAACCTGCAAAAAGTGTTTGTTCACTATTAGATAAAGTACTAATAAGTTGATTGATTTTCTCATTAGATATAAATTCACCTGTTTGTTGAATAATTGTTTGATGATATTCATGAATTCTTTTAATAAGTGGAACATTTTGAATATCTGTTTTTTCATAAGTTTGTTGAATGTTAAATTTCATATCTTGAAAGTGTTGATAATTCAATTTATGACTGAACCTTGTAATACTTGAAGTAGAAACATCGATAGCGTATGCCAATGAAGTAATAGTTGAAAAATGGTCTCCTACAGGATGATCTAATATGTATCTAGCAATTTTTTCGTCAGCTTTTGTGAAAAGGTATGAAAATTGCTGAATACGATTTTCAAAATTCATAATTTACACCTCTATTTAATTAGTAATTATGAGTATATATGAAAATGTTTTTCAAAACAAATAATAGTATTGACTATAATTTTCATGATGTTATATTTAGGATAAATAGGAGGTGCGTATTTTATGAGTAAAATTTTTGATAAAGCGCAACAATTCGGGAAATCATTTATGTTACCAATCGCCATTCTACCAGCAGCAGGTTTGCTATTAGGTATTGGTGGTGCATTAAGCAATCCAAATACAATTAAAGCATATCCAATTTTGGATATAGATTTTTTGCAATATATATTTATCTTAATGTCTTCAGCGGGTAATATCGTTTTTGCTAACTTGCCAGTGCTATTTGCAATCGGGGTGGCTATAGGTTTGGCGAAAAGTGATAAAGGAACAGCAGGATTAGCAGCAATGTTAGGTTTCTTAATCATGAATGCTACAATGAACGCATTATTAACCATTACTGATGATGTCGCAGCACAAGAAGAATTAGCTAAAGCTGGACAAGGCATGGTCTTAGGGATTCAAACTGTTGAAACAGGTGTGTTTGGCGGGATTATTGTAGGTATTATGACAGCAATGCTACATAATAAGTACAATAAAATTTCATTACCACCATTTTTAGGGTTCTTTGGTGGATCTAGATTTATACCAATTGTAACTTCAGTAGCTTCTATAGGATTAGGCGTTATCCTATTCTTTATTTGGCCAACGATTCAAGGTTGGATATTCAATGCAGGTGGACTTGTTAATAAAACAGGTGTAATTGGTACATTTATTTATGGATTTGTATTACGTATGCTTGGACCATTTGGTTTACATCACATATTCTATTTACCATTCTGGCAAACTGCTTTAGGTGGAACTATGGAAATCAATGGCAAAATTGTACAAGGTACACAAAACATCTTCTTTGCACAATTAGGAGATGCAAATGTAACGCAATATTATTCAGGTATTTCTAGATATATGTCAGGTCGATTTATTACGATGATGTTTGGACTATTAGGTGCAGCTTTAGCAATTTATCATACAGCTAAACCAGAAAAGAAAAAAGTAGTCGGTGGTTTAATGCTGTCAGCAGCATTGACATCATTTTTAACGGGTATAACAGAACCATTAGAATTTAGTTTCTTATTTATAGCTCCAGTGTTATATGTTATTCATGCCATATTTGATGGATTAGCATTTATGATGGCAGATATATTTAATATTACAATTGGACAAACATTTAGCGGTGGCTTTATTGATTACATTCTATTTGGCGTGTTACAAGGAAACAGCAAGACTAACTTCTTACTTGTCATTCCAATAGGTATAGTTTGGTTCTTATTGTATTATGTAACATTTAGATTCTTAATTACGAAGTTTAACTTTAAGACACCTGGCCGTGAAGATGAAGATTCAGTCAAATCTGTTGATGTGAGTGATCGCGCAAAGACAATCATCGAAGGCTTAGGTGGCAAAGACAATATAGATACAGTTGATTGTTGTGCAACACGTCTTAGAGTAACAATCAATGATGAAAAACTTTTCAATGAAGATGTTATTAAGACAATTTAATCGAGAGGTGTTGTACAAAAAGGAACAGGTGTTCAAATCATTTACGGTCCACATGTTACAACAATAAAAAATGAAGTAGAAGAAGCATTAGAAAATAAATAAGGAGTGCTTAATAAATGTTACCACAAGGATTAATTGTTTCATGTCAAGCTTTACCAGAGGAGCCTTTGCATTCATCATTTATAATGAGTAAGATGGCATTAGCAGCATATCAAGCAGGTGCAAAAGGAATTCGAGCAAATACGAAAGAAGATATCATCGCAATAAAAGAAGAAATCAGTTTACCAGTAATAGGTATTGTAAAGCGTGATTATGAAGGTTCTAAAGTCTTTATTACAGCTACATCTAAAGAAGTCGATGAGTTAATTGAAAGTGGTTGTGAAGTGATCGCTTTAGATGCAACGAAACAAGAAAGACCTAAAGAATCACTTGAGGAACTTGTTTCATATATTAGAGAGCATGCACCAAATGTTGAGATTATGGCAGATGTATCTGATTTAGAAGAAGCGGTTAATGCTGATAAACTAGGGTTTGATTACGTTGGTACAACATTAAGAGGATACACAGAATATACTAAAGGGCATGTTTTATACGAAAATGATTTTCAATTTTTAAAAGACGTGTTAAGCAATGTTAATGCAAAAGTAATAGCAGAGGGAAATGTTATTACACCAGAAATGTTTAAACGTGTTACGGATTTAGGCGTGCATTGTACAGTAGTTGGAGGAGCCATCACAAGACCTTTAGAAATAGCAAAACGATTTATTAAAGAAATAGAGGGATAAATAATGAAAATTATTAACTTAGGTTCTAAAGAGGAAGCGTGTCATTACGTAGCAAATGAGTTGTTAAAACAAATTATTTCAAATAAAAAGAGTGTGCTAGGTTTAGCTACAGGCGGAACGATGGTTCGAGTATATGAGCAACTTGTTAATTTAATTAGAATTAATGAAATTGATTTAAGTGAAATTACGACATTTAACTTAGATGAGTATATTGGAATAGATTATGACCATCCGGAAAGTTATTACACATATATGCATGACGTGTTGTTCAATCACTTACCAACTTGGAACGAAGAGAAAATACATTTGCCAAACGGGTCAGCTGAAAATCTTCAAGAAGAAATAAAACGTTACGAAGATTTATTAGATAAAGAAGGACCGATAGATGTACAAATATTAGGAATTGGTGAAAATGGGCATATCGGTTTTAATGAACCAGGGACATCATTTGATAGTTTAACAAGTGTCGTAGGTTTAACACAGTCTACAATAGAAGCAAACAGCAGATACTTTGAAACAAAAGAAGAAGTGCCTGAACAAGCAATATCAATGGGAATTCACTCTATATTGAAAGCAAAACGTATTATCTTATTAGCATATGGACCTAAAAAAGCTGATGCAATTCGTAAATTATTAACTGGTGAAATCACAACTGATTTACCAGCATCAGCTTTATACAATCATCCAAATGTGGAAGTAATATTAGATAATAACGCATATTTAAGTGAACAAGAAGAAATTTAGAACATTGCATTGTTTTTAAATTCACTTGAATGATTATTAGCTTTAAAGTACAATTACTACTGAGATTAGCCTCAAGAAATGGCGGGTGGAAGTAGTGGAAACAATGCGTATTTCATTTAATGATGAAGCGGTATTGGATTATTGCAATATTATGGGGTACCAATATTTTGAAGAAGTACCTGTTCAATATTTGTTAAGTATTCTTCGGGAGTTTAATAGTTTTAAGCCTTTTATGGGGAGTAAGACGAAACTCAGACAAATTAAAAGTGAGTTCGAACAAACAGAACGTATTATGACATTAGAAAATTACAACGCAGAATTAGAATGTCTTAAAGAAAATAAAGATGGAGATAATGCATTTTACCAATATCAAATGACATTATTTAAGAATCGCAAAGTTGTAGCTAAAGTTACAGCAGAATTTAGTATAATGTACTAGTAAATATAAAAAAACTGCCTACAAAGTCGGAAACCTTTGTAGGCAGTTTTTATTATACTTCTTCAGCATATACTTCGATTTTTTCAATTCGATTTGAAGCACCGTGATCTACTGGTCCTACAAAATCATTCATTTTCCAGCCATTTTTAATTGCAGATGCTACAAATGCTTTTGCATGTTTAACCGCTTCTTCTGGTGTTTCACCATTTGCTAAATTAGCTGTTGTTGCTGCGGCGAATGTACATCCTGCACCGTGATTATAACTAGATTGGAATTTGTCTGTTGAAAGCAGAACGTGCTTTTGACCATTGTAGTATAAGTCATATGCTTTATCTGATTCTAAAGCTTTTCCACCTTTAATGACGATATATTGTGCACCAAGGTCGTGGATTTTTTCTGCTGCTTTTTTCATATCATCAATTGTTGTAAGTTTACCTAAGCCTGAAAGTTGACCAGCTTCAAATAAGTTTGGTGTTACGACAGTAGCTTTTGGTAATAGTTCTTTAATCATTGCTTCAGTATTTCCTGGGTTAAGTACTTCATCGTCACCTTTACATACCATTACAGGGTCAACTACAAAAATTTCAGATCCTGATTCATCATATGCTTGACGTGCACGTTTAATGACTTCTTCTGAACCGAGCATACCCGTTTTAATTGCATCAGGGCCAATTGAAATAGCAGTGTTTAACTGTTTATCTAATAAATCAAGAGGTAATGGCGTTACATCATGTGCCCATGTTTTTGGGTCCATAGTAACGACTGCTGCTAATGCTACCATTCCGTATGTGTCGTGTTCTTGGAATGTTTTTAAATCAGCTTGCATTCCAGCTCCAGCACTTGTGTCAGATCCTGCTATTGTTAAGACTTTTTTTAATGCCATTGATGATTCCTCCCAATATTTCATATGTTACATCATATCATGTTTTTTAATTGTAAAAAATAGTTATGACCTTTTCATTAGTGCTATGTTATCATTTTGATTGAGGTGAATAATATGGATTGGCAAGAAATATTTCACAATATAAAAAAAGAGCATGACTTTAGCGAAATGGAGTCGTTTCTTGAAGAAGAATATCAAAACAAAACAATCTATCCAGATAGGGAAAATATTTATCAAGCGTTTGATTTAACCCCTTTAGATAGAGTGAAAGTGGTTATACTTGGTCAAGATCCATATCATGGACCTAATCAAGCACATGGTTTAGCTTTTTCAGTTCAACCTGATGCAAAGTTTCCACCTTCATTAAGAAATATATATAAAGAATTAGAGGAAGATATAGGGTGTAAACGCGAAACACCACACTTGCAAGATTGGGCAAATGAAGGCGTGCTATTGTTAAACACTGTATTAACTGTAGAAGCACATAAAGCACATTCTCATAAAGATATTGGTTGGGAAATATTCACGGATGAAATCATTAAAAGTGTTTCTCGTGAACTAGATGATGTTGTGTTTGTCTTGTGGGGAAAACCAGCGCAATCTAAAATTAAGCTGATTGATACAGAACGTCACCATATTATACAATCTGTTCATCCAAGTCCGTTATCAGCTTATAGAGGATTCTTTGGCTCGAAACCATTTAGTAAAACAAACGAAAATCTGACTTCAAATGGAAAAGATCCTATAAAATGGTGTGGAGGTGACAATTTATGATTAGTAGAGATCAATTAATTGCTGCCATTGAAGAAGAACTAGTTGGAGCTGATAATGCCTCAACAAATGAAGTTTTTAATCGTCATATGCATGCAATTCATACTTTAAGTGGATTAGTTGATAAAAAAGAGGGTATTAATCACGATATAAAAGTGGAACAAAACTTCTCTTCGACTCCAAAAAATCCAATTAAAAAATCACAATCAAAAGTCTCTAATGAAGAAATTAGAAAGATGGGTGGAAAAGTACTTGATCAACCATCTGCTAATAAAACTGAAAATCAATTAACAACAGATGATGGTGTAGGTAATGGAAATTCAATTTTTGATTTTTAATAATAGAAAGGAAGATAAAAAATGAAATTATTTATAATTATAGGTGCGATTAATGCAATGATCGCAGTAGCAGCTGGAGCATTTGGTGCACATGGTTTAGAAAACAAATTATCAGCTAAATACTTAGATATATGGGAAAAAGCTACAACATACCAAATGTACCATGCATTAGGATTGATATTACTTGGTATTATTTCGGGAGCAACATCAACTAGTTTAAATTTAGCAGGTTGGTTGATGACATTCGGAATTGTATTCTTTAGTGGGTCATTATATATTTTAGCTGTAACACAAATTAAAATATTAGGTGCTATTACGCCAATTGGTGGCGTACTGTTCATTGCAAGTTGGATTTTACTCGTAATTGCTGTTTGGAAATCTTAAGAAGTAGTTAATTACGTTTCACGAAACATATATATATAAAGGTGGAACATTTATGGCAAGAAAAAAGAAAGATTTATCAAGAGGAAATTTAGATAAAAATTTATCTGAAAAATTTGTTTGGGCTATTGCTTACGGTTCAAGTATCGGATGGGGAGCGTTTATACTTCCTGGTGATTGGATTAGTCAAGCAGGTCCATTAGGTGCATCAATCGGTATCTTTATTGGTGCTTTACTCATGATCGTTATTGCAGTTAGTTATGGTGCACTCGTTGAGAAGTTTCCAGTTTCCGGTGGCGCATTTGCTTTTGGATATTTAGGATTCGGTAAATATGTATCATTCTTCTCATCATGGTTTCTAACATTTGGTTATATATGTATCGTTGCATTAAACGCTTCGGCATTTAGTTTGCTCTTTAAATTTGTTATGCCAGGATTTTTAGAACAAGGTAAATTATATACAGTTGCAGGTTGGGACGTGTACATAACTGAAATTATACTATCCTCACTTATTTTATTAATTTTTGCTTGGATTAGTATAAAAGGATCAAGTTTTTCAGGTAGTTTACAATATGTATTCTGCGTTATATTAGCTGTTGTAGTGATATTATTATTTGCAGGATCATTTTTCACTCAAGATTTTTCATTCTCTAATTTGAAACCAGTCGTTAATAACGACGTTGGTTGGTTATCGTCTATCGTAGTAATTTTGGCAGTTGCTCCGTGGGCATATGTAGGATTTGACAATATTCCACAAACAGCAGAAGAATTTAATTTTTCACCGAGTAAGACATTTAAGTTAATCGTATTCAGTTTATTAGCTTCAGCATTAACTTATGTCATGATGATATTGTTAACAAGTTGGTTATTTAAAGATGCATCAGCAGTAGGCGGAGACTTATGGGTAACAGGGTCAGTTGTCCAAGAAGCATTCTCGTTTGTTGGATTGGCAGTGTTAATTGTTGCGATCATGATGGGGATATTTACAGGTTTAAACGGATTCTTTATGAGTTCTAGTAGATTATTATTCTCCATGGGTAGAGCATCCGTTATGCCAAGCATCTTCAAAAAATTACATCCAAAATATAATACACCATATATCAGTATTATATTTATATTAGTGCTTGCGTTAGTAGCACCTTGGTTAGGAAGAACAGCTTTAACATGGATTGTAGATATGTCTTCAACAGGTGTATCAATCGCATACTTTATAACATGTTTATCAGCATTTAAACTATTCTCTTATGATAAAAGAAGTATGATGTATCATCCGAAATATAAAACATTTGCTATCATCGGAGCAATGATTGCAGGTATATTCTTATGTTTATTACTAATTCCAGGATCACCAGCAAGTTTATCACTACCATCGTATATCGCACTATTTGTATGGTTCGTACTTGGAATTATATTCTTCATGATAAGATATCCATCACTTAAAAAAATGACAAACGATGAATTGAATTATCTCGTATTAGATAAAACAAAAGAAGAAATGATAGAACTAGAAGCAAAAACAGAAATTAAAGATTAAACAAAAAACAGACTAAATATTAGTCTGTTTCAGACTGTGGACAAACTGAACTTAATTTTATAAGTTCAGTTTTTTTTTTTGTTTTAATAAGTATGTTTTATTAAATTTAAGCTTAAACTGCGTTTAAACTAGGCTGTTTGTGGCTCTTTTACAAGCCACATTG
>NZ_RXWZ01000035.1 GCF_003970575.1 Mammaliicoccus fleurettii | reverse complement strand
GAATATCATATTTATAGAAAGGAGGTACAAAATTGGAACACTTAAAAACTTTTTTATCTGATACTGTTACATATAATAAAGATATTAATATCATAATTGAAGGTCCAGTAAATTCAGATGAATTAATGAAAATGACTTTCGACGAAGGTTTAAATAGTTTCAGAGTTCCTAAAGAACAATTTGAAGCTATTATTGAAATTGCCGAACTACCTGAAGGAAGAATCATCATTGCACGCATAGATCAACATATTATTGGCTATACTACCTATCTTTATCCAGACCCACTTGAGCGATGGTCTGATGGCAATCTCCCCTATATTTTAGAGCTTGGTGCAATAGAACTTTCTTTAAAATATCGAAAGTATGGCTTAGGTAAAAAAATGTTGAAGTTAGCGATGAAAGCTCCGGAGATGGAAGATTTCATTGTTATAACAACTGAATATTATTGGCATTGGGATTTGAAAAATAGTGGTTTAGATGTGTACCAATATCAAAAAATTATGCATAAAATGATGGCTGAAGGTGGTTTAGAAGTATTTGCTACAGATGACCCAGAAATTATAAGTCATCCTGCTAATAGTTTAATGGCTAGAATTGGTAAAAATATTAAACAAGAACAAATGGAAGCATTTGATCAATTAAGATTTATGAATAGATTTTTCTTTTAGGAGGTAAAATTATGTTAGTTGAAAAAATTATGACATCACCTTGTACGACTATTCAAAGCGATAAATCCATTGAAGATGCATTAGTTTTAATGACACAAAAAGAAATTAGACACTTACCTATTGTTGATGAAGATAACCAGCTGCTCGGTATCATTTCTGATAGAGATATAAAAATGGCATTACCCAGTATATTATCAGATGATGAGCCGAACAAAAGCTTATCTTTATCTGTTTCAAAAATAATGAGACGCAATGTCATACGCTGTCACCCATTAGATTTCGTAGAAGATATTGCACTTGATTTCTATGAAATGTCTATAGGTTCAATTCCTGTTATAAGAGACAATAAAGTAATAGGCATTGTAACTCAAAAAGATATGCTCAACACATTTTTAGAACTAACTGGTGTCACAATGCCAGGTTCAATCATTGAAGTATATATTGACGATAAAGTTGGTGCGCTTCATGATATAACACATATATTCAAACAACAAAATATCGATATTTTAAATGTCCTTGCTTATGCTGATCAACAAAATGTTAATAAGAGATATCTTATGTTACGAGTAAAATCAATGAATCCCGAAAAAATATATAAACTATTAGAAGAACAAGGTTATCATGTCATCTATCCTTTTGGTATAAAAAATGACTAAAGTTAAATATGTTTATTCGGAAGATTTATTGAAATATCGGTTCTCTGATAGTCATCCATTTAATCAAATGCGTTTAAAATTAACAACCGACCTTCTCATTGATTTAGGCGTGTTAACTTCTGAACACATTATAGCTCCAAGAGTGGCGACAGATGAAGAACTTGAACTCGTACATGAAGTTAATTATATAGAAGCAATTAAAAAGGCAGGCAAAGGTGAATTACCGATAGATGAATATGACAAATATGGTTTAAATAGCGAAGATACACCTCAATTTGTAAATATGCATGAAAATAGCGCAAAAGTTGTTGGCGGAACGCTTACTGCTGTAGATGCTGTCATGAATGGAGAAGCTACGAAAGCTTGTCATTTAGGTGGTGGCTTACATCATGGATTTAAAGGAAAAGCAAGTGGCTTTTGTATATACAATGACAGTGCAGTAGCCATTCAGTATATGCAATCTAAGTATAAGCAACGTGTTTTGTATATTGATACTGATGCACATCATGGAGATGGCGTACAATGGTCTTTCTATACGAATGAAGATGTTATGAACTATTCCATACATGAAACAGGAAGATATTTATTTCCAGGTACTGGCGCATTAACTGAGCGTGGGGATGGTAAAGGATTCGGTACTACTGTCAACGTCCCTCTGGATGCATATACTGAAGATGATTCTTATATAGATGTTTTTAAGGATACAATTGAGGCAGTTTGTGAATCTTATAAACCAGATGTTATTTTAAGTGTAAATGGCGTAGATATTCATTACTTAGATCCACTCACACATTTGAGTTGTACTTTAGATACTTTATATAAAATACCTTATATCGTTAAGAATTTAGCTGATAAATATTGCGATGGAAAAGTAATCATGATTGGTGGAGGTGGCTATAATATTTGGCGAGTTGTACCAAGAGCTTGGTCACATGTTTGGTTTGCATTAAATGATTTACAAACACCAAACACACCAATACCTCAAACTTGGATTGAAAAATATCAAGAACACGCTCCATTTCCACTAGCAACATCATGGATAGATGAAAAAGAAGGCTATATGGAAATACCAAGAAAAAAGGAAATATCCGAAAAAAATAACAATACTAAAATGAGAATATTAGATTGGTTTAAAATGTAAAAAGAGCAGAAATTCATTGTAACATTGAATTTCTGCTCTTATTTTTATAAAGGTTAGTTGCACTTCTACTGACTTGTGTGAATATAGGTACTCTTAGTTACACTTCTACTGACTTGTGTGAATATAGATACACTTAGTTACACTTCTACCGACTTGTGTGAATATGGGTGACCTTAGTTACACTTCTCTCGACTTGTGTAAATATAGATACTCTTAGTTACACTTCTCTCGACTTATGTAAATATAGATACTCTTGCTTACACTTCTTTCCACTTGTGTGAATATAGATACACTTAGTTACACTTCTACCGACTTGTGTGAATATAGTTACCCTTGCTTACACTTCTACTGACTTGTGTGAATATGGGTGTCCTTATTCACACTTCTAACGACTTGTGTGAATATGGGTGCCCTATGAATAAGAGGCTGAGACAAATTAATTTGTCTCAGCCTCTTATATAAATTTATTTAGTAGTTCCTCTATATTCTACTCTATAAGGTAAAATAACATTAGGTTCATCAATTTGTTCGTCATTCATATATTTAGTCAATAATCTCATACCAACTGCACCAATATCATATAAAGGTTGAGTTACGCTAGATAATTGTGGTCTTACCATATGAACTAATCTCGTATTGTTAAAGCTTACAACTTGTAAATCCTCAGGAATTTTAACGCCAGCATCTTGAGCAGCATGGACAATACCAATAGCTTGCTCATCACTTATACATAAAATTACATCTGGATTTTCTTTTGAAATAGCTTCATAAGCACGACTTCCATCTTTATATGTTTCAATGCCTACAAATTTAGCATTATCTTCAATTTGAAGATTAGCATCTTGAAGTGCTAATTCTAATCCTTTAAAAGCATCATCTTGTGCTTTTTCAGAATAGCCTCCACCTACAAATGCGAACTTCTTAGCACCTTTAGTGATAAGTGTTTCAGCAATTTGTTTACTAGCTTCTGTATAGTTGATATTAACTGAAGCAAGCTTTGAATCTTTATCATTTGTACCTGATACTACTACAGGAACAGATGATTTATCAATAAGTTCAACAGTTTCATCAGTTAACGTACCACCAAGGAAAATAATACCATCAACTTGTTTACTCAATAAGTTGTTAAATATTTCTTGTTCTTTTTCACTATCATTATCAGAATTAGAAATAATTGTATGATATTTATACATAGTAGCAATATCTTCTAAACCTCGAGCTAACTCAGAATAATATACATTCGAAATGTCGGGAATAATTACGCCTACCGTTGTCGTTTTCTTACTTGCTAATCCTCGTGCAACTGCATTAGGTCGATAATTTAATCTTTTAATTACTTCATTTACTTTGTCACGTGTTGATGGTTTAACATTTTGGTTACCATTTACAACTCGTGAAACTGTTGCCATAGATACTTTAGCTTCTCTCGCAACATCATATATTGTTACAGTCATAATATCCTCCTATCTTTGAAAACGTTTTCTAGTACATTCTAGCACGTTTTCATAATGTTTTCAAAATATATGAAAGCGAACTCACAATTACCAATTATAAAAGATTATAACAGTGTTGTCGATATAATTGCTCCAATAAAATCTCTTAAAGTGTAAATTGTTCATTCTTTTTCAGAAAACGAATGAACATATGACATAAATACAAAAACTCTCCCAACCCAAAGTGTTATCTTTCGGATTGGAAGAGTTTATTGAGAATAGAAATACTATCTCACATTTATTTTTCGTATAATTTTGCTGCTTGAACGATTTCTTTATGGAATGAATCAAATTCATTTAAGTCCATTTGTTGTCCTGCATCACTTAATGCTACTGATGGATCAGGATGAACTTCTGCCATAACACCATCTGCTCCAACTGCTAAAGCTGCTTTAGCACAAGGTAGCATAATATCTTTACGACCTGTACTGTGCGTTACATCTACCATTACAGGTAAGTGTGTGCCTTGTTTTAAAATTGGAACTGCTGAAATATCTAATGTATTTCTTGTAGCTTTTTCATATGTTCTAATACCTCTTTCACAAAGAATAATATTACTATTACCTTGAGAATGAATGTACTCTGCTGCATAGATGAATTCTTCAATTGTAGCTGATAATCCACGTTTTAATAAAATTGGCTTATTCGTTTGACCAGCTTCTTTTAATAATTCAAAGTTTTGCATGTTTCTTGCACCGATTTGGAATACGTCTAAGTATTCATCAGCCATTTCAAAGTGAGATGGATTAACGATTTCACTTACAACATTTAAACCGTATTTATCTTTAGTATTTTTAAGAATTTTTAATCCTTCTTCACCTAAACCTTGGAAATCATATGGAGAAGTACGAGGTTTAAATGCGCCACCTCTGATGAATTTCTCTCCTCTATCTGCTAAGTCTTTAGCAACTGTGTCAACTTGTTCTTGTGATTCTACTGAACAAGGACCAAATACGAATGATTTTTTATTATTACCGATAATAGCTCCATTATCGAATTGTACAATTGTATCTTCTGGTTTCAACTTACGAGAAACATATAAATGTTTTTCATTTTCTGATTTTTGTAAGTCTGTTGATGCTTTAAAGATTTCTTTAAATAATTGCTTAATAGTATTGTCGTTATATGGTCCTTCATTGTTATCAATTAAATGATTCAACATTTCTTTTTCACGTTGTGGATCATATACTTGAGTACCTTGTTTACGTTTTTCTTCACCTATTTTTTTAGCTATAGTACCACGCTCTTGTAGTAAAGCTAATATTTCATCATTAATACCTTCAATTCTTTCTCTTAAACTTTCTAATTCATTTGACATCCTATTCACCTCGTGTAAACAATTTAACTCACATACTTTAAAGCGATAAAATATATAAGTAATTAGATGTTAGTATAACAATTTAAAAGCGCCTATTCAACCCTAACATTTCATTTTTTAAAAATTTCTTATTATTCAAACTATTATACTATACTTTAAGTTATATAAAAAGGAGCAGAACAGTCCAAAATAATGATTAAAGGCTAGGACAATTAATTTGTCCCAGCCTTCTAAATGTTAGTATTTACTAACTATTATTTTTTATCGAAAGATTTTTTCTCTACAACTGTTTTTGGTCCTTTTAAATCTTCATCTTCTACTTCTGATTTAATAGCACCTTTTTGAGCTTTTAATTCTTCGTTAGCAACATCATCAGCTGTTACAACGCCTTTATTAGCTTTTTTCTCAGCTTGTTTTGATTTAACTTCGTCAGCTTTTTTCTTAGCTTCAGTTTTCTTTTCTTCAGCTTGAGTTTTAACTTCTTCAGCTTTTTGGTTTGCTTGTACTTTCTTTTCTTCAGCTTGAGTTTTAACTTCTTCAGCTTTTTGGTTTGCTTGTACTTTCTTTTCTTCAACTTTTTCTTTTACTTCGACTTTTTTATCTTCAGCTTGTGTACGAATCTCTTCAGCTTTAGATTGTGCTTGTTCTTTCAAGCCATCAGTTTTTGTTTTTACGTCATCTAAAATTTTATTAGACTTTTCACTTAAGTCTCCTTGTAACTCTTTACCTGGTTTAGGTGCAAGTAGTAAACCTACAATTCCACCTACAACTGTACCCAATACTACTCCAAATACAAAGTCTCTACCGTTTGTATTTTTTTCGTATTCTGCTTCATACGTTTCTAAACCATGTGTATATAGATCTCTATTATATTTATTTTCCATTTCTATTTCCTCCTAATTAAATTAAAGAAATGCACTTATAATCTAGATTATAAGTGCATTTAGTTTATTTTTTTAAACCTGCACCAATTTTATCTTCATCCAAGTTATCGCCTTGTGTTGTTTTTTCATTGTAGTTTTTTGGTACTTGCGTTTCAAAATCATTAGAAGAATTTATATCGCTTTTATATGATGATACATTACTTCTACGATCTCTTCTTAATTGCCATTTATCTGCAACTTCCATTGCAACATTTGACCATTGAATTACTTGAGAAATTTTATCTTCATTTTGTGAGATATTGTGAGTAATTGAATTAGTCACTCTATCAACTGAAGTGTTAAGTGTTTGAACTGAATCACCAACACCTTTTACAGCATCTACAACAGAATTCAAACGTAATGATTTATCTTGAATATCTTCTGTTAAGCGATTTGCTTTATGAAGTAAATCTGTAGATTCACGTGTAATACCTTGTATTTGGCCTTGAATGCCATCTAGTGTTTCGTTAATACCTTTAACTGTTTTTAATAGTTGCATTAAGAATAGTGCTAAAACAACACATATTACTAAAAATGCAACAGCAGCAATAATTCCTGCTATTGGTAATATCCAATCCATACTGAACGCCTCCTAATAATTATAAAACTAAATCTTTAATTGATATACTAATATTTAATACCCTGACTCAATAAATAATAAACATATCAATTTTAAACTTCTAACGTAGAAACATAAGCTTTTTGAATTTTTTGAATGTCTCCAGCGCCCATAAATAGTATAACACCATTAGTATGTTTTTGTAGTTGTGAAACTGTATCTTCATTAATTAAATCTGAGTTTGGAATTAAAGCTTTTAAATCATGAATTGTTAACTCACCTTGTTGTTCTCTAATTGATCCAAAAATATCACATAAATATACTTTATCTGCTCGGTTTAAACTTTCAGCAAATTCATTTAAAAATGTTTCAGTTCGAGAAAAAGTATGAGGTTGAAATACTGCTACAACTTCGTTTTCTGGATATTTTTTTCTAGCTGATTCAATTGTAGCGTTAATTTCTCTAGGATGATGTGCATAGTCATCTATTAAAATTTGGTTATCATAAAAGCTTTCACTAAATCTTCTTTTTACGCCGCCAAATGTTAACAGAGCTTCTTTAATATTTGCAATATCTAATTTTTCTAAATGACAAACTGCTATTACTGCTAATGCATTAAGAACATGATGGTCTCCATACATTGGTGTAGTAAAAGTACCGATTAGTTCATTTTTAGTTTTGAAATAGACATCAAATGTTGTGCCCTTAGTTGATGTATGAATATTTTTAGCAAAAACATCATTATCTTCTTCAAATCCATAGTAATAGATAGGAACGTCTGCTTCAATCTTTCTCAGCTCACTATCATGCCCCCATGCTACAATACCTTTTTTTACATTTTTAGCCATCTCTTGGAAAGCATTTGTAACATCTTGTAAGTCTTTAAAATAATCAGGGTGATCGAAATCAATATTTGTCATGATTGCATAGTCAGGATAGTAACTTAAGAAATGTCTTCTATACTCACATGCTTCAAATGCAAAGTAAGAACTATCAGGCATACCCATTCCAGTACCATCACCAATTAGAAATGAAGTCTTTTGATCACCATTCATAACATGTGATAATAACCCTGTCGTTGATGTCTTACCATGTGCACCCGTAACAGCTACAGAAGTATATTGAGACATAAAATCACCAAGGAAGATATGATAACGTTTAACTTCTAATCCTAATTCATACGCTCTTGCAATTTCAGGGTGCGAATCCGGAAATGCATTACCTGCAATTATTGTCATACCTTCTTTAATATTTTCAACATCAAAAGGTAGTATTTTTATCCCTTTATTTTTCAAAGCTATTTCTGTAAACACTGTATTTTCTATATCAGAACCTTGAACGTTATGTCCCATATCATGCATAATTTGTGCAAGTGAACTCATACCCGCCCCTTTTATTCCAACAAAATGAAATAATGTCATTTCATGTCACTCCTTCTAGTACTTAATTGTTAGTTTCTTTTTCTTCTAGCATATCTTTAGTAATTAAAACATCTCTTGGTTTGGAGCCATTAGAACCAGATATAAATCCTCTTTCCTCTAAATTATCAATCATTCGAGCAGCTCTATTGTAACCAATTTGGAAATGTCTTTGTATCAGTGAAGTTGAAATATGACCTTCTTTCACCATAAAATCACAAACATCATTAAACAAAGCATCTTTAGGTTGTTCATTAACTTTTTTCAACAATGTTTCTTCTTTGAATAGATAGTTAGGTTTCATTTGATTACTTACATTTGAAACTGTTTCATCAATTTCATCATCTGATACAAATGCACCTTGAACTCTTATTGGTTTATTCATACCATTACCAAGATACAACATATCACCATTACCAAGTAATTTTTCTGCTCCACCAACATCAAGAATAGTTCTAGAGTCAATCGAAGAAGATACCATAAATGAGATTCTAGTTGGAACATTTGCTTTAATTAAACCTGTAATTACGTTAACTGAAGGTCTTTGAGTAGCAAGTATCATATGTATACCACAAGCTCTAGCCTTCTGTGCAATTCTGGCAATAGATTGCTCCACTTCTTGTGGAGACATCATCATTAAATCAGCTAATTCATCTATAACTATAATGATTTTCGCCATTCTTTGCTCGTAATTTGCTTTTTTATTAAAAGCAGTAATATTTCTCACATGTAATTCTGCAAAACGTTTATATCTTCTTTCCATCTCTTCAACAGCCCATTTTAAGCTAGCTGTTGCAGCTTTCACATCAGTTATGACTGGTGCTACGAGATGAGGTAAATTGTTATAAGGTGCAAGTTCAACCATCTTAGGATCAATAAGTAATAATTTTAATTCATCCGGATGATTCTTATACAATAGACTCGTCAATATTGCATTAATACATACAGATTTACCAGAACCTGTTGCACCAGCAATAAGTGCATGTGGAGTCTTAGAAATATCCATTAATAACGGTTCATTATTAATCTTAAATCCCATAGCAACTGTCAACTTACTTTCCGCTTGTTGAAATGCTTTAGAGGTAATCATCTGTCCTAAAGGTATTTTTTTTGGACTTTGATTTGGCACTTCTATTCCAACTAAACTTGTACCAGGTATTGGTGCTTCGATTCTAATATCTTTAGCTGCTAATGCCATTTTTATATCGTCTTGTAGTGCTGTAATTCTTGAAACTTTCACACCTTTTTCAACTGATAATTCAAATCTTGTAACTGTTGGACCTTGAATCATATTTACGACATGAGCTGGAACATTAAAATGATAAAATGCTTCATCTAATTCTTTTTTCTTGTCTTCTAGCCATTCGCTATTATCCTCTTTTTCTACTACATCATCTAAGATTGATACTGGAGGTAGTACAAATAAAGGACCTTTACGTTTTGTAGCTTGTTCAGATTCATTATTTTCTTTATTCTCTTGAACAACTTGTGAATTTGATTCATTATTTTCTTTACGCTTTATATCATTTTTGAATGTTTGGTGTTTTCGTTTATCTGAAGGCGTCATCAAGACATTAAACGGTGACGATTTTCTTGTTGGATTTGGTTTAAGTACTGGTTCATAAGTTTGTTTTTCTTCTGACTTTTCAACTTCATCAAATTGAACATTACTTTCATGTTGATCATCAATATCTTGAGTATTCTGTGCTTCTTCATCTTGAGGTGATTCCAGTAATGTCTCATCTACTAATCCAAACGCTTCTTCAGATGAAGGTTCACTATCTTCTACTACATCGAAGTCTTCAAAGCTTATATCATCTTCTACAAAATGATTTGATTCTTCTATGATTTCTGAATGTGCTTCTTCTATATGATTATTTAATGCTTCAGTATCATTTTCTTCTACTGGATTAATTACTTCATGTTCCTGGTCTATTTGTTCTTCAAACTGTTCATCTTCAGAACTTTGTTCAGACATCTCATGATGAGATTGTTCAGAAACATCACTTTCTTCTACTTCTTCTACTTCCTCAAAAGTAGCATTTTCTTCATTTTCAAATACTTGGTCATGAACAAGTTCATCTTCATATGGTTCTGACATATCTTGTCCAATGTCTTGTTCATCACTGTTGTATGATTCTTCATCAAAATCTAAATCAATTTCTTTAAATTCATATGTAGTAAGGTCATTTACATCTGGTTGTAATGACATTTTGATTTCATCATCAGTAGATTCACTTTGATTGAGTTCGCTCGTATTATCTTTATCAACATCTTCATTATTAGAGTTATCGTTTGGATTATTCTTAATATATGAAGCTTGTTGTTTAAAGAAATAATCTTGATTTTTAACTTGCGATTTTTCTTCTTCAGATTCTAGATTTTTTAACTCTTGTTCTCTTTTTTCTCTTAATGCTTTTTCAAATTGTTTTTTCTTTTGAAGTTTCTTTTCACGTTCTTTTCTAATTTCAGAAACAATTTGAGATGCATATATATTCTCAATATTAATTGTGTTATCTGTCTGTGAATAAGTAGGTACATCTTGAATGATTTCACCATTTTGGTCTTTTTGAATGTTTTCATTCTTAGTGTTGTCAGTATCCTTATTTTTAAGATCATTTAAATAATCTGATGTGCTATGATCTTTTAACCCACTATTAGGGACATCTTTTTGTTTGCGCATGCCAAAAATAGCTGAAGGAACTTCAGATGCCTTAAATTTCGGTTGGTGTAAAGAATTCAATCTTTCCTGAAATTTTGTATCTTCATTATACTTTTCAGCTTTTTTATTTCGATTTGATGTTTTATTATTTTTTTCATTTTTGTCATTTTTATAATTATTTACATCTTTGTTATGTGTTCTAGATGCATTATTAAATGATTGTTGAGTACTATTTTGATTTCTTCTGCGTCTTCTTCTATTTGTAGGGAATGAAGCTTCATTTTCATCATAAAACCTATTGTCATGATTATGTTCTTTCGGTTTATAATCAGGTTCATTTTCTGATTGATTATATTGCCCCAAGTTATCGTCAGACGGTTCTTCATATTCCATTTGAATAGGAAATCTAAATTTCCCTTTAGGTCTTCTGTATATTTCTTCGTTAGTTGAATCATCTTCTGGATGGTAATCGGAAGATATTTGTTCTTTTTTTTCTTTTTCGTTATTTTGATTACTTTTAGATTGTCCGAATATATCATCAAACCAACTCATAGGTTCACTACCTTTCGTCTTCAAAAAATGGTGTTCCCACAGTATAACTATCATCCAATACCATTATACCTTTTTCTTTTGGAGCACCTTCCAAATCAAGTTCTTTCATTGAACATATCATGCCAGTAGAAGGTACACCTCTTAATTCTGCATCTTTAATAAGCATTCCACTAGGCATAACTGCCCCTACTTTAGCTACAACTACTTTTTGTCCTTGGTCAATATTTGGTGCGCCACATACAATTTGCAATGTGCCATTATCAACATCAACTTGGCATACTGATAGTTTGTCAGCATCTGGATGTTTAGTCTTTTCTGTTACATATCCAACTACAAATTTAGGTGATAAATCAACTTCTAGTTTATAGTTAATATTATTTTTTTCTAATAAATCTTGTATGCTACTAATATGTTTTTCTTGAATTTTAATATTTCCACTACCTTCTAACTGAACATATTTAGAAGCATTAAATATATTAAATCCTACAATATTACTTTCACTTTTAATAATTGTTATATCATTTTGATATGCATATTCTAAATTTTCAGTTGCAGGATCTATTGTGACCATTAGAACATCTCCAACGCCATTTTTGTTATAAAATAAATTCATTTTCTTAACTCCTTAAAGTCTTTTTTGATTGTTTTTCATATTTTTAAATTTTTCTCTGTTTTTTTCAAGTCTTTCTATGACTTCTTGATTTCTCTTACGTGAATGATTTTTACCTAAAATAAAGATTGGTTCTAAAGGCTTTTCTGGTGTATAAGAGAAAGATAATGAAGTTATTGGAACAAGGCCATTTTGGAAAAATTGCATCGTCATTTGAGCAACAACATCATAACCAATTTCATTCTTAATATCACAAATAACTAATACGTCTTGATGAGGCGTAGCTAATAACATTTCCCCTTCAATATTTTTATAAACATCTTTTAAAAATGTTTGATTTAATATTCTAGAAGCATCATAGCCGTCGTTAGTATTTACAAAATAGAATGTATTACCTTGAACTTCATCTGATTTATAAGTTGTTTTTTTCTTTTTGATGTTAAATAATGCTTGTTCTTTAATCTGTTCTTTAGTTAATTTAAGCTCTTCTAACATAGATTCATCAATTAAACGATAAGTATTACCTAAATCTAAAGCATAATAAACATTTGTCTCAGCAGTATGTTCATCAATTAAAAATGGTATACCTTCTTTCGTTTCTTTATGGAAACTTGTAGACCTAATAACTGGTAATATCTCTATTTTATTAATTTCTTTAGTAGATTCATCTTGCATTGCATTTATTGTCTCTGTTACGTAATAAACAATTTCATCAATTGTTTTATCACCTTTATCTTTATACTTAGCAATAATTGGAGCTAATTTAACAGAGAGCCCTTTTTTGTTATCAGTTCTTTCTATTCTTAAACTTTCATCTTCTCTATCAAACTTGAAATTTGCATCTAATGATTTCAAGCGATCTTTTAATAAATCTCTCATTTGAAAGACATTCATTCTAAACACTCCTATTTTTATACCTCTATATAGTTTACAACAAATTACCACTATGTAACAGTGATAAACATATATAAATCAACTTAAATAAAATAAAAAAGCAGGTAATTCGAAAATTAAAGAAACTTTTTTCGACCTGCTTTTTTTCTCTTATTCTATAAACTCAATCCATCAATAAATGAACTGATTTGTGGAATTGTTTTACGTTCTTTTCCGACGTATCTTCCCAACTCTTGTTCTTTGTCATAAGCTATAAAACTCGGAATTCCCATTACATCTACCTCTTGACATAAATCAATAAATTCATCTCTATCAACAGATACGAATTGATATTGCTTATACTTTTCTTCTAAGGCTGGTAAATCCGGATCAATAAAATGGCAATCTGGACACCAAGATGCAGTGAACATAAATATTGTTGGTTCATTAATTAATGTTTTGAATTCTTCAATTGAAGTTAATTGTTTCATTTTTTTGCACTTCCTATCATTAAAGTTTGTTGACCATCTTTAATTATATGATACTTTCTTAATATTTGATAAACAAATAAATTGATTACAGCTGGTAATAAGAAATGGAAGAATGCAATTTGTAGCCAAACCTCAGTTGAACTACCCATCGTTTTTATTGTCATTATTTGACCTACAAGCCCACTTGAACCCATACCTGCACCAGCAGCATTATTTTCCATTGGCCAAAATACAGTCATAATTGGAGCAACTATTAAACTT
Source organism: Mammaliicoccus fleurettii (assembly GCF_003970575.1). GTDB lineage: Bacteria > Bacillota > Bacilli > Staphylococcales > Staphylococcaceae > Mammaliicoccus > Mammaliicoccus fleurettii. Next base: position 12,425 of record NZ_RXWZ01000035.1, on the reverse strand, counting down.
GCTATAACGGGTGGTATCAATATAAAAGGTTGTTTCAAGTAATTTGGAATTTGTAACTTACTAGTACCTATTCCATGTGCTATTACCCCTGAAATACCGTTATCTTTATAACTTGTAACTGCAAATCCAATCATATGGCAACAACCACCGATTGTTGCAGCAGCTGCAGCAGTACCACTTAACCCTAGCATCAAAGCTAAAGCAGCACTAGAAATTGGACTACTTAAAGTTATACCGACTAAAAAGCTTACGAACATACCCATTAATAGCGGCTGTTGTTCTGTGCTCAATTGAATCCAACTACCTAACTCTTTCATAAATGCATCTATAAATGGTGCGATAAATTTCGCAATACAAGTGCCAATAAAAAGAGTTAATATAGGTGACAAAATAATATCGATTTTTGTCTTACCAGAATAAAACCTGCCCAATTCACTTGCTACTACAGATGCCAAATAACTACCTACAGCTCCACCTTGTTCGTATCCATACATACCTGTGACTGCTGTTGTGAAAATAATAAGTGGTGATGCACCAATTCCATAACTAACTGCTACCCCTACCCCTGCACCAGTTAATGATTGTGCCAATTTTCCTATTTCTATCATAATTGATGTATCAAAATATGTATTTAAGGTTTGACCTAAAGTTTCTATAATTAGCCCAACAATTAAAGTACTAAAGAGACCTAAAGCCATGTAACTAAGGCCATCGATTATTGTTCTATTAAAAAATGATTTAACTTTCTCCATTTTTCACACTCCTTAAAGAGATTATACTATAAAAAAGCACTTGTAATTATTTAAAATCAAATAATTACAAGTGCTTTTTTTATTATACTTCTATTACATTAAGGAATTTTTTTAATGCTTCTGTTTTTGGCTGAGTAAATAACGTTTCAGGTTTACCTTCTTCACCAATTAAACCATCATTAATAAATACCATTCTATCTGAAACTTCTCTAGCAAAACGCATTTCATGAGTAACAATAACCATCGTCATACCTTCATTAGCTAAATCCTTTATGACTTTTAACACATCATTTACAAGTTCAGGATCTAATGCTGATGTAGGCTCATCAAAAAGCATTACTTTAGGGTTCATTGCTAGTGCTCTTGCAATTGCAACACGTTGTTGTTGTCCACCAGATAATGCGTGTGGTCTTTGATCTTTTACACTTTCTAATCCTACTTTTTTCAAAAGCTGTAGCGCTTCACTAAGTGCATTTTGTTTGCTCATTTTTTTAACTGTTATTAAACCTTCCATTACATTTTCAATAGCAGTCTTATGAGGGAACAAGTTATAACTTTGGAAGACCATGCCAGATTGTTTTCTAACTTTAATTTGAGATTTTTTATTCTCAGCAGTATAAGTTTCGCCATTTACAACAACTGTACCTTCTGAAGGGATTTCTAATGCATTCATCATTCGTAGTAAAGTTGTTTTACCTGATCCAGATCTACCAATTAAAGTGATAACCTCACCTTTATCTACTGAAAGATTAATGCCTTTGATGACTTCTTTGTCATTAAAAGATTTTTTTATATTTTGAAGTTCTATCATGAGCGATACCCTCTTTCAATATATGATTCATAATAAGATTGGATTACGGAAATGATGAAACAAACAACCCAATATAAAATAGCTACTAATAAATAAATAGTTAAAAATTCATAAGTAGTAGAAGCTACTTCTTGTGCTTTTCTAAACATTTCTGCAACCAATATGAAACCTAGTAATGAAGTATCTTTTATTAAACTTAAGAATGTATTACCTAAAGCTGGTACTGATACTCTAATAGCTTGAGGTAAAATAATGCGTTGCACTGTTTGTTTATAATTCATACCGATTGAATAAGCTGCTTCTGTCTGACCTTTAGGAATTGACATAATTCCACCTCTTAATATTTCAGATGCATATGCACCAACATTAAGTGAAAGACCTATTATTGCAGCTATAACCGGTGATAATGTAAGCTGATTATCCGCTTCTCCTGTTGCTAATCTGCCAATTTCGGGAATACCGTAAAAGATAATGAATAATTGAACAATCATAGGCGTTCCTCTTATGATTGATACATAAAAACGGGCAATCCCTTTAAGTACTTTGCTGCTTGAAATACGCATCAAAGCTGTTAATAAAGCCAATATCAATCCTATAATAAAAGTAGCTAAAGTTATAGGAATAGAATATTTAACTAAACCTTCTAACATCGGTAGAAAAGCTTGTTTAGCAGCATTTAAAGCATGAAGTTGTTCATCATTTAGGTTCTGAAACATTATCGCCAAACCATTTCTTACTTATTTTTTCTAATTCACCATTATCTTTTAATGTTTTCAAACCTTTATTGAATTCTTCGATTTTTTTGTCATCTTCTTTTTTACTAAATGTAAATGCTGATTGACTTTGTTCCGCATCGCCTTCAATAGCTTTGATTTTAGCATTTGGTTTTTGTTTTTTATAATCTAAATATGAAACATTATCATTAAATGTACCTTCAACACGGTTAGATTGTAATAAGTCCATAGCTTGATTAAAACCATCTACTTTAGTGATATCTGCTCCTTTAGATTGAGCAAGTTTACCATAATTTGATGTTAATGTTTGAGCTAATTTTTTACCTTTAACATCATCAAATGATTTAATATCTTTGTTCTTCTCATTTACTACTAGTACACCTTTAGAATAAGTGTATGGATCTGAGAATTTATATTTAGCTTTTCTTTCATCATTAATACCTACTTGGTTTGCAATCATATCAAAACGTCCTGCATCAAGTCCTGCAAACATTGAATCCCACTGAGTTTCTTTAAACTCAACTTTATAACCAATTTCTTTTGCTACAGCTTTAGTAACTTCAACATCATAGCCAGTTAATTTATCATTTTTATCATGAAAACTAAATGGCGCGTAAGTACCTTCAGTACCTACAACAATTTTTTTGTCGTCTTTCTTACTGCTACTTTCTTTTGAATCGTCACTATTCCCACATGCAGCTAACACTACTATTAATGCAATAATTAAAAATATACCTTTTTTCATTTATACATCCCTCTATTCTTAGTATCCTAATCGGAATAAACATAGTTTAGACTGAAATCCATGAACTGTCAATTACTAAAATCTGACTTATTTAAATTTTAAATATTCAATCTTTTCTGAACTTAAATCTAATACTAATGTTTCAAGCAATGTCTTTGCACTTAAGTAATCTCTAACATCATAAATTGCTTTACTCGTGTGGATGTACCTTGCACAAACGCCAATTACAGCAGTAGGTATACCAGTTAAAGATTTGTGAATTTCGCCACCATCTGTACCACCTGGTGATTGGAAATATTGATGATCAATTTCTTTATCTTCAACAGTCTCAATTAAATAATCTCGCATTCTTTCAGAAAGAATCATCGTACGATCAAGAATTCTAATTAATACACCCTTACCTAATGCACCTGACAAACCGATGTGACCTTTCATATCATTCGCTGGAGAACAATCTACAACTAAAGCTAAATCAGGTTGAATAAGATTTACACTTGCAGAAGCACCTCTTAATCCAACTTCTTCTTGAACGTTTGCTCCGACGTATAAATCAACATCCAATTCTTTGTCTTTTAGTAACTCTAATAGTTCTAGTCCAACAAGACATCCATATCTATTGTCCCAAGCTTTTGCTAATACTCTATTTTCTGTCAATCTTTCAAAATCAGTACGAGGAACAATCGTATCACCTATGCGAATACCCATTTCTTTTAATTGTTCTAAACTTTCTGCTCCAACATCTAATAACATGTCTTCAATAGCAACGCCTGATTCTTTACCCGTTCTAAAATGTTTAGGTATACTTCCAACTACACCATTATAATATTGACCATCACGAGTTTTTAATTGTAGTGTTTGTGATAACCAAACATCTGATGAAACGCCTCCTAGTGGTGTGAACTTTAACATACCCTCTTTTGTCATTTCAGTAACCATAAATCCGATTTCATCCATGTGAGCTGCTATTAATACTTTAGGAGCATTTTCTTTTTTAGATTTTTTGATACCATATATACTCCCCATATTATCGCCAATTATTTCATCTACAAATGGTTCCATTTTTTCTTTTAAATATTCACGTACTTCACTTTCAAATCCTGGAACGCCATGTAATTCAGTAAGTTCTTTCATTCTAGTCAATGTTTCTTGTCTAATTTGTGTCATTATGATTCTCCCTATTTAAATATTTATCTATCATACATTCTTTGTGTTAAACTAAATTTAAGAAAAAAGGAGGCATGGTCATGCAAAATAATAAGTTACGCTTTGTCATATTAATTTCTTCTATTTTTACAGGATTAGGGGTACTTGCAACTATCATTTACTTTAAGCAGTTCAAGCTCTACAATTGCGAAGAAATACTTAATCAAGTGAAAAAAGAATTTAATAATGTGGAAGCATCTTATATCTTACATATCCCAAAGACCTACCAAAAATTCGGCATTGAAACAAAAGTAGTTCATGGTGGCATTTCTATAAATAAAAATGGCAAACTTATACACTACGAATTTATTGCTGATGCTTTTAATGGCCAAGTCATTGATATTTATGAAATATAATACTATTAAATGAAACATGATGTACATAAAACTACATCATGTCAGACTCCCGTCAATGTCCTAGACTTTGACGGCATTTTTTGCGCATACTTTCCGCGGGAGTCAGCGCAAAAATACTAAATATTAAAAATATTTTATAATTTGTTAAATTTCATTATTTGATAATGCGGCAAATGACTTTTTAATAGCTTCTAAGCCAATTACCAATTTTTTCTCACTGCATGCTAAGTTCATTCTAAAGTGATGACTTTCACTTATTTCAAATGAATTACCAATTCCTGTTGCAATTTTGCCTACAGATTGTAACGCTTTTTGTACTTCACTTTCATTAAATCCACTTTTAGAAAAATCAATCCACGCCAAATAAGTAGAATCTGGCTTGATAAATGTTAGTTGTTCTGGCATTTCACTTTTAATAAAATCATCTAGTATATCCATATTTCTTTCAATATGTTGGTTTAATTGATCAACCCAATCTCCAGCTTGTGTATATGCTACTTTTACAGCTTCAACTGCAAGTGTATTGGCTGCTGCTAAACCGTAATAAGTGGCAAGCTTTCTATTAAATTGTAATGTGAAATATCTATGTTTAGTAATCATGTAACTACTCGCTAAACTCGCTAAATTAAACGTTTTTCCTAATCCAGTTACAACTAAAATTGGAGAATCTAATTTCATTTGATTCGTCATTGAATAAAATCCTTTTTCACTTCTTACAAAGTCCATATGAATTTCATCAGAAACGATAAATACATCATTTTTTTCACAAACTTCTTTCATAAATTCACATTCTTCTTTTGTCCATACTTTACCAGTAGGATTATGAGGGTTACAAAGTACTAGAACCTTCACATCATCTTGAGCCGCCATTTTCTCAAATTGTGCCTTATCTAATTCGTATCCATTTTCTGTCTTGATTAAAGGTGATTCTACTAGACGTCTATTATTTCCTTCAATTAAATTAATAAACGCATTATAAGAAGGAGTGTGTATTAATACGCCTTCACCTTCTTTTGTAAATTCACGAATTACTTCTGTAACAGTAAATAATATACTTGGCACATAATAAATATCATTTTTTTGAACATTTACTGAAAACCTAGTTTTGTACCAATGTTTAATTGCATTTAAGTATTCATCTTGTTTCCAAACTAAATATCCAAAATGGGCTTGGTCTAATTTGTTTTTTAAATGATCAATTATAAAATCAGGTGTTTTAATATCCATATCAGCTATCCAGAAAGGTTCAAGATTTTCGTAATCGTATACTTTACGTTGCCCTTCATAAGCTACCGTGTCAGTTCCTCTTCTATCAATAATTTCATCAAAATTATATTTCAACTAAATCATCCCTTTTAATGTTTTCTTTGATTCCCCTTGTTTCTTCATCAATTCGTACAGCAAAATGATCTGCATCATGATAAAACACAAACCAATAATCATTTTTAATATATTTTTGTAATAAACGTTCTTTTGCATTAATTGAATCCATTGGATAATCATCATAAGCTGTAACCCATAATGGATTTAAATGAGCAATCGTTGGCATTATATCTGCCATATGTACAGCTTTCTCACCATCACTTTCTATTTCGATGACACTATGACCAGCACTATGGCCACCAGTATGATGCATAGTAATTCCCGGTATTATTTCCATGCTATTAACGAAAGTAACTACTTGATGTTCAATACCTTTATAATTTTCTTCCCAATATGTTGATTTACTTCTAATATTAGGTGATCTTAGCTCGTTCCATTCAATTTGTGATGTATAGATTGTTGCATTTTTAAATACTGATTGACCATCTGGTGTTGTTAGTCCACACGCATGATCAAAATGCATATGTGACATAATAACAATATCTATATCATTAATAGTGATGCCAAATTGATTTAAAGAATTTTCTATATCACTTTCGTAAGTCGTTCCATAATTCCGCTTTTGTTTATCAGTTAATTTACCGTTACCTATCCCTGCATCTATGATAATATTATGTTCTTTACTCTGAACAAATATTGGATGCGTAACAAGAGGTATTTGATTGAGTTCATTAACTGGATATTTTTTTGTCCACAATGCTCTCGGCACAACACCGAACATTGCACCACCATCCATTTGAGTAATACCACCTTGTAATGGACATAATTTAAAATCACCTATATTTAACAAGATTATCCCCTCCAATCATTTATCATTATTTTATCATTAATTGATTTAATGAACATCTTTCAAGATTGGCAAGTTGTTTATGGTATTAAGCGTATTTATTAATTCAGTTGATAAGTGGAAATTGTTCTATTTATCATGTTGGCCACGTCTTGCAATATTCAACCGCTCTATTTATCATGTTGACCTCGTCTTGCAATATTTAACCGCTCTATTTATCATGTTTGCCTCGTCTTGATAAATTCATGGTCTCTATTTATCATGTTGACCTCGTCTTGATAAATTCAAGTGACCTAAGTATCACTATATTTACAATTCTTCGTTATCTAAGTAATACTTTTTGGGATTTTTATCGATAGACTTAAAATATTTTTCTACCACTCTTCTAATCGTTAGACTATTTTCTAACTGACACCACTTTTGAGCTTCATTCAATGTAAAAGGTTCTTTTTTACATATATAAAGTTCTTTCAAGTTATATAAATACAAGTTTTGTCGAGCAATTTTATAAAGACATGCTTCACATACTAAATATTTCTTATTAATTTCTAGTGTAGTTTTGTATAGTCTTTTACAACGTGGACACTTTAGTCCTTTACGTAAATGTTCAATTGGAATTTTATTGACATTATTATATATATGAGAAAAGTCACTATGATTACTTTTAAATATCTTTAATATTCGAGAATTTTCTATTGATTTATTATTTTTAAACATATATTGAAGTTTGTGTAATTCTGTAGGTAATAAAACATTGATGTTATTTGGAATATGCGTTTTTAATGTGAATTTAGGATTTGAAAATACTAGAAAAGATTTTAATTCTCTGTTTATATTGTAGTGGGTTATAACGTGGTTTAATTCATAATGTGCTCTTTTGATTTGTTGAAAAGGGGTGTAAAACATAGTTCCATATTCATTAAGCAACTGTCCTTCATGAATACTGTAATCTCCTGAATAATGTTTAACTTCTAAATGAAATATTGTATCATCAGAAATTACTAAAAAGTCTATTTGAACCCGATTCTTATAATTTAAATTGAGATTATATATGTAGTTAGACTCTTTATACTTATCTAATAAGCCTTTGATACAAACCTCTCCTTCTAAACCTCTAATATAATTTTTCGTTTCGTCATCAATTTTTTCTAAAATAATTCTATTCTGTAATGCTAATAAATATTTATGACTGTCCATTGTTGTACCTCCATATTTAATACCATTATTATATTCAACTTACTAAAAGAATAAAAGAAAAAGCTGGGACAAATTAATTTGTCCCAGCTTAATCATTTTATTTAAAGCTAGCTTCCATTCGATAAATTCTAAATCCTCTGCTTGAGAATTTATCTTCGTATTCTGTACGAATATTATCTTCTGGTTCGTCTTCATGTAAATTCAAGTTAATATAATCAAATGACATACCATATTGTGACATGCTTTCTAAACTATACTCAAATAATCCTTGATTATCAGTTTTAAAATGGATTTGACCATCTTTTTTCAAAATGTGTTGATATATATCTAGAAAGGATGAGAATGTTAATCTACGTTTTGCATGACGTGTTTTTGGCCACGGATCAGAAAAATTAAGATATACTCTAGAAACTTCATTTTCTACAAAATACTCAGTTAATAATTTTGCATCTTGATTTATTAACTTGATATTGTCTAATTCCATTTCTTTAACTTTTTCTAATACCCTTACCATAACATTTTTGTCCTTTTCAATTGCAACATAATTGATGTTAGGATTTTGTTTAGCTGTTTCAGTAATAAACCTACCCATTCCAGTACCAACCTCTATATGTATTGGTTGGTCTTTATCAAACCACTCAGCCATTTTATATTGATGGTTTAGATCTACATCTACTAAATTGGGATGATCTTTCAAAAAGTCATCAGCCCAAGGTTTATTTCGCATTCTCATTCAAAGTAGCTCCTTATATAAATACATTTCTTGTCATTACTTCATTCAAGAAGTTTAACCAATCATTCATATCATTATATCGCTTTTTCTCTTCATACCATTCTACCATAGCGATAGCTTGTATTAACGTGTACCATTTCATACGTTTTTTCAAATCATGCGTATCGTTAATACCATATTTGCTCAACCAATCTACCCAGTCATTTTCATCAACATAAGTATATAATATCATGCCAATATCAATAGCAGGATCTGCAATCATCGCACCTTCCCAATCTACAAGAAATAGTTCGTCTTGGTCAGATAATAACCAATTGTTATGATTAACATCTCCATGTATTACAGTATAAAATCTGCTATCTAATGTAGGCATATTATCTTCTAAGTAAAGCAATGCCTTTCTAACAGTCCTATTCGATAATACATGTCTAGATAAAGAACTATTGATTTTCTTAAATAATAGTTCTGGATGCATCGGTTTCATTTCCATACGTTTAAGCATATTTAATAATTGTTTAGAAGAATGTATTTTTTTAAGAAGTTTGGCAACACGGTTAGAATTCATTTCATCTTGGACTAACTCTCTACCATTTTTCCAATGCTGTGCAGTTACAACTTCTCCTGTTTCAATTCTTTTAGTCCAAACTAATTTAGGTACAATACCTTCAGCAGATAATGCTGTTAAAAAAGGACTTGAATTACGTTTTAGGAAGAGCTTGCGGCCATCTTGTTCTGCCATATATGCTTCACCAGATGCTCCACCTGCTGAGTCTAACGTCCATCCTAATTGATAAAAATGTTCCAACCTATCCACCTCACTTTCAGAAAAAGAAAAAGACTCAAGAATGTTCCTTTTCAAGAGTCATATTTTAATCTTAAAAAATTTCGTTTAATTTTTGTAGTTTTAGTGCGCTTCTTTTAAATTTTATTATCTTTTGGTTAAGATTTCAACCTCATAAATGAAAACTTTCGAGTATTTTGAACCTATTAATATACAATAAGTCTAATAAATTCAGTATTCATATGGTTTGGTCTAGATATTAAAATTACACTAAAATATTTTTAATAATTGGACTCAATATAATTATCAAATGATTTTTGTAGTTGCTTCGTAATTTGACCAACTTTACCATCCCCGATTTTACTATCATTCACTTGTACAACAGGCATAACTTCAACAGACGTACTTGAAACAATGACTTCATCTGCATTGTTTAAGAAGTCTAAATTAAATGCTTCTTCTATAAATGGAATTTCTAAGTCCTGAGCTATTTTTTTAATAACACGTCTCGTAATACCATTTAATATTAAATTATTTGCTGGATGTGTATATATTTTACCGTTTTTAATAGCATACACGTTACTTGAGCTACCTTCTGTTACAGTTTGGTCTCTGTGCATGATTGCTTCTGCAGCATCATTTTGAGTAGCTTTTTCTTTAGCTAGAACGTTACCTAATAAATTCAAACTTTTTATATCACATCTTAACCATCTAATATCATCAACAGTGATTGCTTTAACACCATTTTTTAATTCTTCATATGGTCTGTCATAGCTTTTTGAAAAAGCAGTAAATACTGGTTTTGTACTGGCATCAGGAAATGGGTGATTACGAGGTGCTACACCACGAGTAACTTGAATATATATGCCACCATTTACTACATTATTCTTTGCAGCTAACTCTTTTGTTACATCAATTAGTCCTTCTACAGTATAATCTTCTAAATTTAAACCAATTTCTTTAGCACTTCTAAACAATCTCTCATAGTGTTCATGTGCTGTGAATACTTCGCCGTCATAAATACGTATGTATTCATATATTCCATCTCCAAAATTGTATCCTCTGTCAGAAAAACTTACTTGCCCTTTAGATTCGTCAACAAATTCATCATTTATATAAATATATGTCATTACTCATCATCCTTTACACAGACATTGTATATTGCTTCTAAATAAATTGCAGTTGCATTAAATAATTGTTTTTTTGAAATGTATTCATTTTTTTGATGCATTAAATCTTCTGAGTCTTTAAACATCGCACCAAATGCTACACCTTTATCTAAGTTTCTAGCGTATGTTCCACCACCAATTGTGTATGGCTCAGATTTGTCACCAGTTTGATTTCTATAAGCTGATAATAGCTGCTCTATAAATGGATCGTTCTTATCTACATAGTGTGGTAATTGATGTTTATCCAATTCAATTTCAAAGCCTTTTTCAGTTACTTCTTCAGTAAAACGAGAAATGGATTGATCAAAATTGAAACCTTCTGGATATCTCAAATTAATTCCGAATTGACCACCATCTACATCTGTATAGCTCATAATACCCGTATTAGTTGTAACTTCTCCCATTTCTTCAGTAGCAAATTTCATACCCATTTTCTCACCTTTTGGAGAGTCGACTAAATAGTCATTAGCAAATTTAACGTATGAATTTGCATACTTATCTAAATTCAATTTATTTAAAAATTGGATAAGTAGTAACCCAGCATTTACTCCTAAAGTTGGATCCATACCATGTGCTGCTTTACCATGAACGATTAAATTTAAAAATCCTTCGTCAATCGAAGCTTCACCTTCAATTTCATGCTCACTTAAAAATGATTCAAATATTTGTACAACATTAGTCATTTGTTCTTTAATTAATAATTTTGCTTGAGCAGTGTCTGGAACCATATTAAATCTTTCACCTGAGAAGAAGGCTTTTAATTCTACTTCTGGTTCATCATTATCTTCAACATACCCTGATTGTAGAATGTTAAATGTAACAATACCTTTTTCTCCATGAATGAGTGGGAATTCGGCATCTGGTGCAAAACCTACAGAAGGCATTTCTTCAGTTTCAAAATATCTATCTGTACATTTCCAATCAGACTCTTCGTCTGTGCCCACAATAATATGTATTCTTTTCTTCCAATCAACTTTCATATCTTCTAAAATCTTTACAGCATAATATGCTGCTATAGTTGGACCTTTATCATCTAAAGTGCCACGCGCTATAATAGCATTTTCAGTTTCAACAGGTTCAAATGGATTAGAATCCCATCCAGCTCCAGCTGGTACAACATCAACATGGCAAAGAATACCTAATAAGTCCTCACCTTTACCTGCTTCGATTCTTCCGACTATATTTTCAATATCTACATAAGAGAAGCCATCTCTTTCACCAATTTGATACATATAATTCAACGCTTTTTTAGGACCAGGTCCAACCGGTGCATCATATGAACTGGCAGAATCATCTCTTACGCTTTCGATGCTTAAGAGCCCCTTTAAATCATTAATAATATCTTCTTCATATTCTTTAACTTTATTTTTCCACATCGAAAATCATCTCTTTCTTAACTTGAATAGTTATCTATATAATACATGATATTTTTGTAAATATGAAATAGAAATACTGATAAATTGCTATTTTTTTAGCTAAAAAGTTATTTCCTTATACGTACCACTATGGTCATTTATATTTTAAATTTTTTTAAAGAAATTATTTCCCATTTAAAAAGGACAGTCATTTATAAATAATTAAATATATACCGACAAAACTGTCGGTCTCAGACTGTCGACAAACTGTCTTGAATTTATCAAGACAGGTCCAACATGATAAATAGAGAGGCTGAATATTGCAAGATGAGGCTAACATGATAAATAGAGATGCTGAATATTGCAAGACGAGGCTAACATGATAAATAGACGGGCTGAATATTGCAAGACGAGGCTAA